>JAMPAE010000193.1 GCA_023667385.1 Ruminococcus sp. | reverse complement strand
TTTTATTTACTTTACTTTTATTTACTTTTATTTGTTGCGTTTCTGCAACATTTTGATGCGTTTTCATGGGTTTATGCGGTGTTTTCAATTGATTCTGTTGCAGAATCGAGCATTTCTGTCACGTTTTCGCAGGTTTCTGTTGCAAAATCGCAACAAACCACATTGACAGAAAGGGTACCAATATGATGCTTCCGGTTAAACAAAATGTGTACAAAAAGTTAATTTTTGTCTCAATTCTAACGATTTATACTTAGTTTATCACAAATTCACAGTTCGTTAACAAAATCGTGGTATTTTTAACAAAAATATAGTTTACGTGGTAGAAAATTATGAGTAATTATCCCAAAAACATTGGTACTTTTGACGATTTACTGCAATTTTGCGCTGAAAACGGAGCGGATAAAACTGCGTTTTCCTTTAAAATTTCAAAAAAACAGAAAGCGGAAAAATCGTTTTCAGCTTTGCATGATGACGTTGCGGCAATTGCTGCAATGCTCAGCCGAATGGGTTTTGCTCATGAGCGCATTGCTGTCATCGGGGAAAATTCAATTGAATGGATTGAAGCATTTTTTGCCGTTTGCAGCAGCGGCAACGTTGTTGTTCCGCTTGACAGGGACATTTCTGCCGATGAAATTTCTGAGCTTCTTGAAAGAAGCCAATGCAAGGCTGTGTTTTATTCCGAAAGCTACAAAAAGAAAATTGACTGCGTTAAAGCTGAAAAAACTGAAATCAGCTTCATCAGCTTTTCAGCAATGAGCGAGCTTATTGAAAGCGGCAGGGTACACAAAAATGAAAGCCCAAAAATTCACAAGCTTGATGAAAATGAAGCTGCTGTCATTGTTTACACCTCAGGCACAACGGGCGTCAGCAAAGGCGTCATGCTTTCGCAGCGGAACATTCTTTCAAATGCAGTTTCGGCTTTTGAGCGCCTTGCACCGGCATTGGAAAACTGCCAAAAAATGCTTGTTATGCTCCCCTTGCATCACACGTTTGGCTTGCTGACGGGCGTGATTGCACCGCTGATGAAGCTCGGCCACGCATACATATGCAGCAGCCTGAGACGCATCGCAGCAGATATGCAGGAAGAAAAGCCCGATGTTTTGTTTGTTGTGCCGATTATGGCTGAAACGATTTATAAAAAAATGCTTGCCGAAATTGAGACGCAGGGCATGATGGATAAATTTGACAAGGGCATCAAAATCAACAACATTCTGAAAAAATTCGGCGTTGATTTGTCACATAAGCTTTTTGCTCAGGTTCACCAAAGCTTCGGCGACAACCTCAAGGCAATTGTTTGCGGCGGTGCACCAATCAGCAAGGAATCTGTGCAAAACTTCTGCAACATCGGCATTGAACTGCTCAACGGATATGGTATAACAGAATGCTCACCGATTGTGGCGGTTAACGGACTTGGCAAAAAGCACAACCGAATCGGCAGTGTCGGCATACCGCTCGGCTGCAACAATGTCAGAATCAGCAACCCCGATGAAAACGGAATCGGAATGGTTGAAGTTTGCGGCAGCAACGTCATGCTCGGCTATCTTGACGATGAAGATGCAACAAGCGAGGCATTTAACGGAGATTGGTTCATCACCGGCGACTGCGGAAAAATTGACAAAAACGGCTATCTTTATCTGACAGGCAGGGAGAAAAATTTAATCATCCTTTCCAACGGAAAAAATGTTTCACCTGAGGAAATTGAGTCAAAACTGTTAAGCAACGTCATTGTTGAAGAAGTGCTCGTTTATGACGCTGACGGCAAAATCACTGCTGAAATTTATCCTGAGCAAAACATTTTCAGCGGCAGCGAAAAAGAAATTCACGCTGTTGTTGATGAATATAACAAAAGTGCTCCGCCTTACAGAAACATTGAGAAAATCATCATCCGAAGCACTCCGTTCCCGAAAACCACAACAATGAAAATTAAGAGAAGATAAAGAAAGGAGAAAACATTATGGTTGAAAAGCTGAAAGCGATTTTCGCAAAATACGTTGAAATTCCCGTTGAAAGCATCACAGAAGAATCCGTCATTTTGCGTGACCTCGGGCTTAACTCATTCTCCATCATGGAAATCATCTCAAGCATTGAGGATGAATTTGACATTGAAATTCCCGATGCGGCACTGCCTGAGCTGAAAACAGTCGGCGATTTGATTTCCTATTTGGAAGAAGCAGCGTAAATTGTTAAAATCCGACAGAAAAAAACAGTATCAGTCTGAAAGTTCAGGATTGATACTGTTTTTTGTTATTCTATTTCGATTTCAGGTTTGGAAAGCCTGATTTTGATTACCGTGCCGCTGTCCGTTGATGAATTTGCGGTGATGGTATAGCCCAAATCATTGCAGATACGCTTGCAAAGATACAAACCGATTCCGCTTGCACGCTTGTCGCTTCTGCCGTTATAGCCGGTATAGCCCTTTTCAAAAATGCGGGGCAAATCCTCCACCGCAATGCCGATGCCCGTGTCTTTGATGCACAGCGTTTGGTTTTCCTCAACGTCAATTGTGACAGTACCGTGTGACGGAGTATACTTAACCGCATTTGACAGCAATTGTTCAATGACGAACGAAAGCCATTTTTCATCGGTCAGAACTTTTTCATTTGTCGGCTCATAGCAAAGCTTGATTTTGCGCCTGATGAACTGCCCTGCAAGCTTTTTCACTGAACCTTTGATGATGCTGTCAAGGTCATACTGCGCAATCACATAATCGCTGTAATCCGAGCCGAGCCGCAAAAACACAAGCACCATCTCAACATACTGCTCAATTTTGAACAGCTCCTCTGCAACCAAATGCGAAAGCTGAGAATCATCATTTTGCAAATTCAGGCTGATTGCAGCAATCGGAGTTTTAATCTGATGCACCCAAAGGGTGTAATAATCAATCATTTCTTCATATTTCACGTTAAGCTGAGTGTTGATGAAGTTTTGCTCATCTCTGACAAGCTGAATCAGGCGTTGATAGTCCTCATCGTCGATTGTTTCAGCCGCAGGGAAATCCACCATCAAATCTGACGACAGCTTTTGCATATCAACAAGAATCAGATGCTTGTTATACGCTTTGCGGCAATCAAAAATTAAAATGATCAGCCCGAAAAACAAGCACAGTGCCGCCGGGTACATGACTGCGCCTGTCGGTATTTGATAAAGCCTGAACACAATGAAAAAAATCAAGCCAAACAGAAAAAATGCACCGATAACGCCGAGCCGCCGCTTGAGATAGGAAAAGAAAAACTTTGTTTTTTGCATATGCTTCACCCACTATTCAACAAGATAGCCTGCACCGGGCTTGGTGATGATGAAATCGCTCAATCCTGCATCATCAAGCTTTTTTCGCAGCCTGCTGACATTCACGGTGAGCGTGTTTTCGTCAACAAAGCTATCCGTTTCCCAAAGGCGCTCCATCAGCCTTTCACGGCTGACAATTTTGCCCTTGCTTTCCATGAGCGTAAGCAGAATGCGATATTCATTTTTCGTCAGCGGTATTTTGTCATCGCCAAATGAAAGCGTGTTATCACCGGTGTTGAGCATGGCGCCACGGTGCTCCAAAATCGGAACCGCATCTGCAAAATCATAAGTGCGGCGAAGCATTGCCTGAATTTTTGCCATGAGAACATTTTGATTGAACGGCTTTGCAATGAAATCATCAGCGCCCATGTTCATTGCCATGATGATGTTCATGTTATCTGAAGCGGAAGAGATGAAAATGATTGGCACTTTTGAAACCTTCCTGATTTCACCGCACCAATGATAGCCGTTATAAAACGGCAAAGTGATGTCAAGCAAAATCAAATGCGGGTCAAGCTGTGAAAACTCATCAAGCACATTTCTGAAATTCTGCACGCAAACCGCCTGCAAGTTCCACATCTCCGCCTGCTTTTTAATCGCCTGCGCAATCCCTATGTCATCTTCAACAATCAAAATCCGATACATTAGC
>JAMPAE010000192.1 GCA_023667385.1 Ruminococcus sp. | reverse complement strand
ATATCAATAGCATCGGGGAAATTTTTATTAAAAAAGTCAGAGTATATTTTTGAAAAATTCATCACTTGATTTGCCTGACGGTCTGTTAAAGCGACCGAGGTTATATAAGCTTTCAGGATCATTGACATAAATTGTGTTGATGCGTTCCTCGCAAAGCATGGTGCATTTGAAACCAAGTGATTTCACAATCGAAAGCGTAGATTTTGAATATGATCCATAGGGATAAACTGCTGCAATTGCGTTAACGTTTGATTTGCTTTTCAAATAATTCTGCATCTTAGTCAAATCATCAGTAAGCGCAGTCTTATATTTTTCTTCACTTTCTCCGCTCATTTTTGAAATACCTTTTCGCTCGCCCGTGCCTGAGTGGTGCATATTATATGAGTGATTCTGCACTTCAAATTCACTGCTGTTATTGATTTTTTCAAGGTCGCTCCATGTCATGTATGCATAATTTATGTTTGTGTCACCGTTTTTGGTATATAGCTGTGTGATTGTGCCAACCGGGGAGATTACGGCTTTCATTTTCTTCGCCTTAAACAACGGCCATGCAAGCTCATAAACGCTTTTAAAACCATCATCAAAAGTAATCATCACAATTTTATCAGGCAGTGATTTATTGCCATGTACGTAGTCAACTATATCCTGTACGTTAACCGTTGTATAGCCGTGCTTTTTAATATAATCAAGATCTGCTTCCAGCTCACTTTTTTTGATTACATATGCACCCGCCCGTGAATCCTTTTCTGTGACATGATGATACATAATTATTGGCAGCTTGATACCGGTTTCAGCCGACACTGTAATCGGCTTTATCTCTGCTCTGATTGCAAAAATAAAAGAAATGCATATCGCTGCAGCAGCCAGGGCGAGAAAATGAATTTTTCTTATTCTTATAATCACAATTAACCATCTCCGTATAAATCTATATGTTTCAAATGCGTTGTTAATGCAGTCGGAAACGCTCATTATCAATATTTTACATGAGTATAGGTGTTGATTTAAAATCGCTTTTATGTTATTATGATACGCAGACACTGAAGATAGAATCTGATGATTTTTGTGTTGCTATTATATGCTTGATTTTAATGATTATATAAGGAATGATTAAATGTCAGAAGAATTGATATATAACGCTTTGCCGTGTGTTGCACTCAGGGGCTTGGTTATGTTCCCAAAGATGCGCCTGCACTTTGAAATCGGCAGAGAAAAATCCATTGCTGCAATCAAGGCGGCAGTTAACAAAAACCAAAAGGTTTTTTTGGTTGCCCAAAAAGATCCGATGCTTGATGATCCGAATGTTGATGACTTGTTTAAAATGGGTGTTATTGCGGAGATTAAACAAGTGGTCAAAACTCCGGACAGCAAAAATATTCGTGTTGTGGTTGAAGGTATTTGCCGTGCCGAAATTTTAAATATCGTTGATGATGATAGGTACTTTTCCCTTGATGTTATCCAGCGCAAATCACTTCCAATCAAACGCACACAGGTTGGGTATACTGATTCGATAATCCGCACAACAAAGCAGATTTTTGCAAAATATGTTGACATAAGCTCAAAGATTGTTGCTGAAGTTTCAAATGAAGTTTTCGTTGCCACTGATGCTGATTATCTTGGTGATTTTATTGCCGCCAACACAATTCAAGATTGCGTTGACAGGCAGTTCATTCTTGAGCAGCTTGACCCGATTAAGCGCCTTGAAGATTTGTGCGCAATTCTTGTTCGTGAAATAGACGTTTTCACAATTGAGCATAAAATCGAAGAGCGTGTTCAAAATCAAATGGACGAAAGTCAGAATGAATATTATCTTCGTGAAAAAATGAGAGCAATTTCGCTTGAGCTTGGTGAAAGCGAAGATTCATTTGATGAAATTGATGGCTACAGAGCAAAAATATGTGGGGCCAATTTTGAGCAGGATACTGAGCAAAAGCTTCTCCGTGAATGTGATAAGCTTTCCAAAATGCAAAGCAGCTCGGCTGATGCAAATGTTATCAGAACCTATCTTGACACGGTGCTTGAGCTTCCGTGGAACAAATATACAGAGGATAATTTGAATTTAAACCGTGCAAGAAAAATTCTTGATGATGATCATTATGGCATGGATAAAATAAAGAAGAGATTCATTGAAATGCTTGCTGTTCAGTCGCTGACAACGGATGTTTCAGGCCAGATTATTTGTCTTGTTGGTCCTCCGGGCGTTGGCAAAACCTCAATTGTACGTTCAATTGCAAGGGCAATGGGCAGAAAATATGTCAGATTATCGCTTGGCGGAGTTCGTGATGAGGCAGAAATCAGAGGACACAGGAAAACTTATTTGGGAGCAATGCCCGGCAGGCTTATTTCATCAATAAAACAGGCAGGTTCATTTAATCCGATTATTTTGCTTGATGAAATTGACAAACTCGGCAGCGATTATAAGGGTGACCCGTCATCGGCTCTTCTTGAGGCCCTCGATCCTGCGCAGAATAATGCTTTTTCTGATCATTACATGGAATTTTCAGTTGATTTGAGCAAGGTGATTTTCATCACTACCGCCAATGACATCAGCATGATTCCAACACCGCTTCTTGACAGAATGGAAGTTATCGACCTGACAAGCTATACACTTGAAGATAAGCTCATGATTGCTAAAAAGCATCTTGTTAAAAAACAGCGCAGTAAGCACGGCTTAAACGGCAGACAGCTTCGTTTTTCCGATGACTCGCTCAAGTTCCTGATTGACGGCTATACACGTGAAGCCGGCGTTAGAAGATTAGAGCAGCTCATTGCAGCAATATGCAGAAAAACAGCGGTTCTCATCAGTGACGGCGAAACGGATAAAGTCAGCGTAAACCGTGAGATGATTGAATCTATGCTTGGACCTGTTAAATTTAAGTCTGATGAAATTTCCCAAAAAGACCTTGTCGGTGTTGTTAACGGGCTTGCATGGACAAGTGTCGGCGGCGAAATGCTTCAGGTTGAAACTGTAATTATGCCGGGTAACGGTAAACTCGAACTGACAGGTTCACTCGGCGATGTTATGAAGGAATCGGCAAAAGCAGCACACAGCTTCATCCGCAGCGTTGCAGGGCGTTATAATATTGATGATGAAGTTTTTAAAAGCAAGGATATTCACATTCATGTGCCTCAGGGTGCAGTTCCTAAGGACGGCCCATCAGCCGGTGTTACAATTTCAACTGCATTGCTTTCAGCTTTAACCGGTCGTCCTGTTAAGCAAAGCATTGCAATGACCGGCGAAATCTCGCTCACAGGCAGAGTAATGCCGATTGGTGGCTTGAAAGAAAAATCAATGGCTGCATATAAATCGGGCATTCATACTGTTATTATTCCTAAAGATAATGAAAGTGACCTTTGGGAAGTTGATGAAGTTGTTAAACAGAACATTGAATTTGTTCCTGTAAGCAGAGTTGATGAAGTTTTTGACATAGCACTTCATGAAGCTGAAAACAAAAAGAGCGCCATAAAAAGACGCTCTCACGTGAAAATTGAAACTGCTTCAAATAATGATATAGTTGCACAGTAATATACGGAAAGGATAGATTGCAGATTTTTTTAATTTGCAATCATACATAAAATTATGAGATATGACAATGCAGTTTTTGAAACATCTTATGGAACTGCCGGACAGCTTGTACCATCGACATTGCCTGAAATTGCTTTTTCAGGACGTTCAAATGTTGGCAAATCATCACTTTTGAATCGTTTGCTCGGCAGAAAATCGCTTGCCAGAGTGAGTTCAACTCCCGGAAAAACCGTCACAATAAATATGTTTAAATTGGATGACTGTCGTTTTGTTGATTTACCCGGCTATGGTTATGCCAAAGTTTCTAACAGTGAAAAATTGCGCTGGGCAAATCTCATGGAGTCTTATTTTCATTCGGAACGAGATTTACGGCTTGTTGTTCAACTAATTGATATGCGTCATGCACCAACAGCCCAGGACATCGAGATGATTGAGTTTATGCAGGC
>JAMPAE010000191.1 GCA_023667385.1 Ruminococcus sp. | reverse complement strand
TGTTGACCGGACCGCCGCCGATACCCAAAAAAGCACTCAAAGGCCCCAGCATCAAACCAACAAGCAAAATCACAACAGGATTTTTAATTTTAAAGCTTTTTATGTTTTTCGAGTTGACATAGAAAATAACAAAAATAATAAACGATGCGATTATGACCGCCTGCACACCCTTGACAATGTTGGTGTTGAGATTTTCAAATGCAAAATCAAAAATTTCATTGCCGATAATTCCGCCGAAAATCGAACCGATGGACACAAGCAGAACGATCTTGGGCTGAACCTTGGTTTTTGCCGTGATATGCTTGACGGATGAGCTGATGCTCATTGCAAAAACCGCACAAGTGGAAATAAATCCCACAACCTCGATGCTGTGAAATCCCATAAAATCCAGCAGCGGCTTGATGATCACACCGCCTCCGATGCCGACAATCGCCCCAACGGTACACGCTGCAAAAATAATGACACTGTAAAGTGCAACAACCATATTTATCCCTCCGATAAAGTTTATATTAAGATATAATGTTGAAAATAACAGCCAACAAATCCTTATCTGCTGCGAGTTAAAAGGGCAACACTTTCCACGTGCACCGTATGTGGGAACATATCCACCGGCTGGATTTTTTTGACCTTGTAGCCGTTTTTGCAAAGATAGAGCAAATCTCTTGCCTGGGTTTCAACATTGCAGGAAACATAGACAACCTTTTTCGGGGCGAGGGTCACAACGCTTTTGAGGAAGTTCAGGTCACTGCCTGCTCTCGGTGGGTCCATGAACACAACATCAACCTTTTCGTGATTATCGGCCGCTTCAACCATGAACTTGCCTGCATCGGCGCAGAAGAACCTTATGTTGCGGGTGCCGTTGAGCCGTTTGTTAATTTTTGCATCGCATACCGCATCGGCATTCAGCTCAACCCCGATGACCTGCTTCGCCTTTTCGGCGGCAACAAGCCCGATGGTACCGATTCCGCAATAGGCGTCCAGAACCGTTTCTTTGCCCGTTAAGCCTGCAAACTCAATCGCCTTGTCATAAAGTACCTGCGTTTGAATCGAGTTGATTTGATAAAACGACTTTGGCGAAATTCTGAACCTTTTTCCGCAGAGTACATCCTCGATATAGCCATCGCCGTAAAGCACAATTTCCTGCTCACCAAGCACAAGGCTTGTGTGCGATGGGTTGATGTTTTGCACAATTGTTGTGATTTCAGGGTGCTGACGCAAAAGCTCATTGATGAACTGATTCTTTTTTGGGAACAGGTTTGAGCCTGTGACAAGCACCACCATGACCTCGCCGCTTGCAAAGCCACGCCTGATCAGAACATGGCGCAAAAAGCCCCTGCCGCTGTCCTCATTGAAAGCGGTCAGCTTGAACTTCGGAAGCAGATTGCGAATGTCAACAATGATTTTGTCAGCCGTTTTATCCTCCAGTTTGCAGTCATCAACGGGAACGATGCGGTGACTTGCCGATTGATAAACACCGGAGATGATTTTGCCGCCACGTGCCGTGCCGAACGCAGCCTGCACCTTGTTGCGATAATGCAGGGGCTTTTTCATGCCGATGATTTCATCAACAAAGCAGAATTTGCCCAGCGTTTTGATGCATTTTGCCTGCTTAAAGCTGAGCTGCTCGTCATAGTTCATGTTCTGAAGCTGACAGCCGCCGCATTTTTTGAAAAGTGTGCAGCCGTTACCTCTGCCGGTTTTCTTTTTGTTTTTATCCATAGCAATTCTCTTTTTTCTTTTTTTAATATTGCGCTTTGGGCTCTGCCTGCGGTCAGGCTGCGCCCGCCGAATTAACACAGCAACGCACAAAGGCTTTCTTCCCTTGTGCGTTGTTGATTTTACTTTCGTGTGTACTTTCTCATGCAGTGACGAACTGCAATTTCAAGCACAACAAGAGTTGTTACCGCACAAATGGCAGCAATTGGGTTGCTTTGTGTTTTTTTCATAGTAATGTTACTCATCCTTTTTATTCTTACTTTCCCAAAGCATGGCAAATTCATTTTCGCCCGTTGCTTCATCAATTAATTCATTCTGAACCGTAAAGCCTTCTCTTATGTAGAACTTTATTGCACGCTCGTTTTTTGCATATACATGGAGTCTCAGCTTATCCTTATCGCTTTTGACAAAATCCAAAAGTGCTTTGCCGACACCTGCCGACTGAAATTCGCTGCAAACAAAAATGCCCTCTATGTAATCATCATTAAGCCCGATAAAGCCTTGCAAAATATCATTGCTCTCTTTTTCATAAACATAGACTTCGGCTTTGAGAAGCATTTCTTTAACCGCCGAAAAATTCTTCTTCCAGTACACTGTCGGGATAAAGCTGTGCGCTTTTATGTTCGTGTCAAGCCATATTGCCGAAACCTCATCCAAATCATATGCTTGTAAATGTCTTATCATATGATTATCTCACACCGGGAATCAGCGTGAAGCCAAGCTTATAGGTTTCGCCTGATTTGACGGTATATTCATCCAGCGTTCTTGCACCCCAGCTGTCATAGCCGCCGATGCCCGTTTGGCAGGCTGCAACCCTGATGTACGGCTTGTCATTTGCAGGAAGCTCAAAGCCGTGCATGGCTTGTTCAAGCTCATCAACGCTGTTTTTGCAAACGTTCAGCTCAAAGCTCTTGTCTGCTTCAATTGTCAGCGTTTGCTTTGTACCTTTCAGCGTTGCATATCTGACGTCGGTTCTTCCGCCGTGCTCCTGCGGCTTGAGATAAGGCACATAAAGATCGTTGATGTCAGTTTTGTAAATGCCTACATCTGCGCTCTTGTTGCGGTCGATGTAGTTTTCGTGCGGACCTTTTCCAAGGTACTCCATTGAATAAAAGCTCTGCGCACAGTTGATTGATACGCCGACAACAGGAAGCTCAGGCAAGCCTTTCACAGGCGAGAACGAGAAATCAACGTGGATTCCCTCTGAGCCGATTGTGTAAATCATTTCGCCGAGGCTTTCCTGCGGATGAGTATGAATATAGAACTTGGTTTTGACAACAACCGTTTTTCCTGTTTCTTTCACTTCTTCAATTTTGAATGAAGCATCTGCGCCTGCATTTTTCCATGTTGCGCAGCGAACGTGCATATGATTACCTCTGTCATTATCGGTCATTGCACGCCAGAACTGAGGAATAATCGGGGATTCAAGCAGCTCCTCACCGTTCTTTTTGATTGAATAAAGGCGGTGTGTTCTTTTTGAAAAGCGTACTTCAAGGTCGCCGCCGGTGACATAAATTGTGCCGTATTCGGTTCTTGCCGTCACGTCATCTTTTTCAATTTGGGTTTTCTTGATTTGATATTCATTGATGACAAACTGCTTCTTTGCAACAACGTGACCTGCCTTTGCCCATTTGACTGCATCCTTCAGCTCAAACAGCAGGTTAAGATACCATTCACCGTCAATTTCCCTTGTGATGCCAAGGTCAACGGTTTTGGTTTCGCCGGGCGCAATTTCAACAATCACATCTCCGCTGTCAACAACCTTGTTGCGGCTGATTTGCTGCCAGTGCAGGTTATATTCCGAAAGGTTTGAGAACATGAAGTTGTTTGTGATTTTGACCTTGCCTTTTTTTGCGTCAATCGCTTCAAAGTCAACATTTTGATAGATACGCTTCATTTCTGCAAGCTTCGGGCTTTCGGTTCTGTCGGCAAAAAGCAAACCGTCGCCGCAGAAGTTGCCGTCATTCGGGTTGTCGCCGAAGTCGCCGCCATATCCGATATATTCTTTTCCGTCGGCAGTTTTTGTTCTGATGCCCTGGTCAACAAAGTCCCAAACAAACAGACCGAAGAACTGCGGATAATCCGAAAGCAGAGCCATGTATTTTTCGTTGCCGCCGAATGAGTTACCCATTGCGTGAGCATATTCGCAAAGCATATACGGCTTATCCGTATACTTTTTCATCTTTTCTTCAATATTCCACGGCTTTTCATACATCATTGAGTAAACATCAGTGACATGGCGGTCATTTTCAAAATCATCCCAAATGGATTCAT
>JAMPAE010000190.1 GCA_023667385.1 Ruminococcus sp. | reverse complement strand
TGTGATATAGGTCGGATCCTCCGAGAGGATATAGCCAACGATTTGGTTGATTGGATTATAGCCCTTTTCAACCAATGCAGAATAAACCGCTGTCAATACCTCTTTCATTTCATTGCTTTCGTCACGATAAATCGAAAATTCTCTTGTTTTGTCCATTCCCGGGAACCCTCCAATCAACGTTAATGTAACTATTATATATTATTTATCAACCAAAAACAATGGTTAATTGATAAAAATTTTAAAAGTTTTTATTAATATTGGCACTGCCAAGTTTCCCGAGCAGTGCCAAACTTAATTTTTTAATCAGCTTCTCAGTGAGATACCCATCTCTTCAAGAGCCTTGATTGCTTTTTTCATTGCTTTGTCAGCTTCTTCATCGGTGAGAGTTCTGTCGGCTGCTCGCATTCTGATGTTGAACGCAACGCTCTTCATTCCCTTCGGAATCTGTGAACCGACGTATACATCGAACAAGGAAACTTCCTCAAGAATTTTTCCGACTGCTTTTGCAATTGCTTTTTCAATTTTCAAAACAGGTATGTCAACATCACAAACAAATGCAAGGTCACGCATTGAAGCGGGATAATGCGGGAGCTGCTTATAGATACGATTATCATTGCCGTATTTCAAAATTGAGTTAACGTCAACCTGTGCAACGTATGCCCTGACTCCAATATCATAGTTTGAGAGTACGGCAGGATGAACTTCGCCGATAACAGCAATTTCTTCGCCGTCAACTGTGATTACGGCTGTTCTGCCCGGATGATAAGTCGGGTTATCAGTGAGCGGCTCAACGTCATAATCTTCAACACCTGTCTGACGGAGAAGTTCTTCAACTGCACCCTTAATTGTGAAGAAGTCGCAATCATTGCCATACATACCGAGGGTCAGCTTTGAGTTTTCATCCGGAAGCTCATCAGCACCTTTCCAGATGTATTCATTGCCGATTTCAAACAGTGCAACAGCAGCATTTCTGTTGTTATAGTTTCTCGACATAACATCAAGCATTGAGGGAACAGTTGTGGTACGCATAACGCTTGTATCTTCACCGAGAGGATTTGTGATTACAACCGAATTTCTCAGCGGACTGTCAGCCGGCATACGGATTTTATCATACGCTTTGGGGCTGATGAATGAGAAGGTTGCAATTTCGGTGAAACCGCAGGCAAGCATGGTGCTTGAAATAAGCTTTTCAAGCTTTTGCTCTTTGGTAAGTGATGCATTTGCAACGCCCGCAAGCTTGCGGTTCGGGATGTTGTGGAAACCATAGAACCTTGAAATTTCTTCGGCAATATCAGCCTGATGCTCAAGATCAGCCCTGAATGACGGAATGATGAGTTTATCACCGTCAACCTTGATGTCAAGACGCTCAAGAATTTCTTTCTGCTCATCTGCACTGACATTGATGCCAATAAATTCGTTTGTCCAATCGGGCTTAAAATCAAGCACCTTAGGCTCTTTTGAGCTGTGATCACAGTCAACAATGCCGCTGACAACATCACCAGCATCAAGAAGCTGAACAAGCTCAAGTGCACGCTTGAGCGCAGGCATACAGCTTTGCGGATCAAGCTCTTTTTCATATCTGCCTGAAGCTTCGGTACGCATACCCAGCTTTTTGGCGGTAATTCTTGTTGTTGGTCCGTTAAAGCAAGCACTTTCAAAAACGATGGTGTTTGTGTCGTCCATGATGCCGCTGTATTCGCCGCCCATAATGCCTGCAACAGCAACCGGCTTATCAGCATCAGCGATAACGAGCATATCATCCGTTAAAGTACGCTCAACGCCGTCAAGGGTTGTGATTGTTTCGCCGTTTTGGGCTGTTCTGACAATTACTTTGTTTTCATTGAGGAAGCGCAGGTCGAATGCGTGCATCGGCTGACCGTATTCAAGCATAACGTAGTTTGTGATGTCAACGATGTTGTTGATTGGTCTGACACCACAGGCACGAAGCCTTTCTCTCATCCAGCGTGGAGACGGCTTAACACGAACATTTTTAACAACTGCACCGCAATATCTATAGCATCTGTCAGGGTTGAGAATGGTTACGCTGAGAAGCTCATTAACATCTCCCTCACCCTCTTTGACAACCGGCTCTTTCACTGCAAACGGCTTTTTGAATGTTGCGGCAGCTTCACGGGCAAGGCCGAGGATTGAAAGGCAGTCAGGTCTGTTTGATGTGATTTCAAATTCGGTGACAGTATCGTTGAGACCGATTGCTTCATGAATGTCGATGCCAAGGGTTTTGTCGCAATCATCACCAAGAACAAAAATTCCGTCCTCAATTGCATATGGGAAATCGTGTGCTGTCAGACCAAGCTCGCCAAGTGAGCAAAGCATACCGTTGCTGACCTGACCGCGAAGCTTGCCTTTTCTGATTTTCTGTCCGCCGTGAACAACGGAATTGTCCATTGCAACAGGAACAACATCGCCAACCTTGAGGTTCTGAGCACCTGTAACAATTTGGATTGGTTCATCCTTTCCGACGTTTACCATGCAGATCCACATATGATCGGAATCCGGATGTCTTTCAAGTGATTCGATTTTGCCTGTTATGATGTTGCTGAGTTCTTCACCCTCAACTTCAAAAGATTCAACCTTTGAGCCCGAAAGCGTCATTTCATCGGCAAATTCTTTGTCTGTAACATCGAGGTCAACATAATCAAGTAACCATTTTTTTGATAAATTCATTTTCGGTCGCCTCCTTTAAAACTGATTGAGAAATCTTACGTCGTTTTCATAAAGCAGACGCATATCATCAATGTTGAAACGGAACATAACAAGTCTTTCAAGTCCAACGCCGAATGCAAAACCACTGTATTCTTCAGGGTCGATACCGCAGCCACGAAGCACCTTCGGGTGAACCATGCCGCCGCCGAGGATTTCAATCCAGCCTTCGCCTTTGCACATTGGGCAGCCTTTGCCGCCGCAGTTAAAGCATGAAACGTCAATTTCGCATGACGGCTCTGTGAACGGGAAGTGATGCGGACGAAGCCTGATTTTTGTGTCTTCACCATAAAGACTTTTTGCAAAAGTTTCAAGGCAGCCTTTGAGGTCAGCCATTGTGAGTCCCTTATCAACCACCAAGCCTTCAATCTGATGGAAAATCGGTGAATGGGTTGCATCAACGGCGTCTGAGCGATAAACTCTGCCGGGAGCTATGACACGAATAGGAGGCTTTTGCTTTTCCATAACACGAATCTGACATGATGAGGTCTGCGTGCGAAGAAGCATATTTTCAGTGATGTAGAATGTATCCTGAGTATCCCTTGCGGGGTGATTTTTCGGAATGTTGAGTGCTTCAAAGTTATAATAATCCCACTCCACTTCAGGACCTGAGGCGATACTGAAGCCCATACCGAAGAAAATGTCTTTAACTTCATCAAGCACAATTGAAAGCGGGTGCTTATGACCGAGCGCCTGCCTCTTTGCCGGAAGAGTTATGTCAATTTTTTCACTTTTGAGCTTGAGCTCAAGTATTTTTTCCTTAACTTTTTCAACGTTTTGTGTAATATTAGCTTCAAGGTCACTTCTGATTTCGTTTGCAAGCTGACCGATTATGGGTCTTTCTTCGGCAGAAAGCTTACCCATTTGTTTGAGAATTGCCGTCAATTCACCTTTTTTGCCGAGATACTTGATTCTGATTGCATCAAGATCTGCAAGTGAAGCAGCGTCTTTCAATTCTGATTTTGCAACCTCACGGATTGCTTCAAGTTGCTGTTTCATGAATGATCTGTCCTTTCTTTCGGTTTAATTAATGTTATTTGAAAAATTGCAGAGAATAAAAAAATACTTCGATCCCTGCATAGGGACGAAGCAAACTCCGCGGTACCACCCTAATTTTTGCCTGAAGCAAACACTCCTTGTATCCGTTAACGAGGATAAACCGTCATCACCTACTGCGCAAAATTCAGCAATGCCGCTCCAAAGTGAACTTCGGTGAAAGGAAACATAAGTCACTTTCAGCAAATGTGACTCTCTCTGAACGCTTCTGTTTTCACTTACTCT
>JAMPAE010000018.1 GCA_023667385.1 Ruminococcus sp. | reverse complement strand
AAACAGCCGATTCAACGTTTGAAAAATCAAATTCATCAATTGCTTTTTTGATTTCATCTTTTGTTGGCGTGGTTTCATGAAAAAGCTTTTTTGCTTCGCCGATTGCATCACGTCTGTCCCTGATGCAAAAAGCACAGCGGCACGGACATTCATTGGTAATGTTAAAATAGATTCCGTTTTCAAATTTATAGATAATATCTGCCATGTGAATTACCCTCCTTTATTTTCTGATGAGCTTGCTGATGTTTGCCTTATCGAGTGCAAGCCCGGCAATGATAAAAATAATCGCACTGCCAACTGCCTGAACAACGCTGTATGGAACTGACGGCAAAGCAGCGGGGAAAGTGTACATCAGACCCTCAGCAAGAAGATAACCGAAAATTGTGATAATACCCGAAAGCAGTACCATCGGTGCGGTGTATTTATTGATGATTTTCAGCTTGCCGTTCTTCTTTTGATAATAATGCGATGCGATCACAAACGGAACACAGTTGAGCACTTTGATGATTGCAGTCGGTATCGCCCACACCGCCGAACCTGCGATTATATCTGCAAGGGCACCACCGATTGCAGAAGCGATGATTCCGTATGGTCCGATGAGGCAGCCTGCAAGATAAATCATTGAATCGCCAACATGAAGATAGCCGCTGTTGATGCCTGTTGGGAACTTAACAAACGCAGTAAACAGCGCAATAACAGCCGCCATTAACCCTGCTGTGCACAGATCAATCAGCATTTTCATCTCTTTAGTTCTGCTATTTTTTCCCATTTTAATCCGCTCCTTCATTTTTCTATAGAGTTGTAAGCGTATATAAAAACTTTTCAAAATGAGTTCCATCGGCACAGCGATAATTGCCGCCGGTTTCTTCAATTGTTGCGCTGATGGCTTTATATATAAACTGAGCTGCCTGCTCAACTGCATCTTTCACCCTAACACCCTTGACATATTGCGCCGTGATGAACGATGAGAGAATATCGCCCGTGCCGGAGAAGCTCTCCCCTGCTGAGTCGGTAATAACAACGTCGAAGCTGCCGCCATCGAAAACAGTGTTGGCAATTTTTTTGCTTTGCAGATGTATGCCGCTTGTCACAACAATGCACTTGCCGCCGCTGCACTGCTCAGACATCGCCTTGATTTTTTCAAAAAGTGCACCGTCCGAAAGCGTAATTACCTTGCTGTAATCCTCGCCGCAGATGATGCAAAGCTCAGTCAGGTTCGGCGTAATCAAATCTGCCTTTTTGCAAAGGTTGATGATTGAGTTCACGCTTTCTTCATCATAGCATTTATAAATCTCGCCGTCATCCGCCATCACAGGGTCAACCACAACAATGGTTTCATCGGTTTTGAACTCATCAATGAAATCGCTTATGATTTTTCCCTGCCTGCTGTTTGAGATGAAACCAGTGAGGATTCCGTCAAATTTTGCACCGAGCTTTTTCCATTGCTCAATGCAGGGATTCATGTCATCGGTAAAATCTTTGCAATAGAAACTGTCATAGCCCGTTTGATTGGAAAACACACCTGTCACAAGCGGACAGCACTGAACTCCAAGCGCAGAAATCACAGGAATAGCCGCTGTCAGCGAACACTTTCCAAAGCCTGACAAATCATTAATTGCCGCAATTTTTTTCATCGTTTCACCGCCGTTCTTCATCTTTGTTTGAATGAATTATACACCACAAGTGACCTTTAATAAATACACAAAAACAAGTTATTTTCAGTGTACAGTTTGAGGCTAAATATACATTTCACGTTGCAAAAAATGTGCGGACGGGGTTTTACATTTTTCGTAAAGCCCTGCCCGCATAATAATAATATTAATAATTCTATTTTATCCAAACACAACAGTTGTTATACTGTCTGCTGCAACACTGATTTTGCTTTGATAAGCGCCGCTGTAGGTTTGTTCAAGGGTGTGCTCGCTGTCAGTTGTGTAAACCTCCATAAGCTCAGCAGGAACATCAAGCTTGATGTCTTTTGCCTTGTCCTCGTTAACAATTACAAGCACGATTTTGCCCTCGGGCGTTTTGAATGCACAGTAATTGGTTTTAAGAGTCTTGATAATTTTTTTGTTTCCGGTGTAATTGTAGTCATAGACCGTGTTTTTGTTGCTTGTGCTCTTAACAACAACTGAGCCTGCCGGAACGAACTTGCTGTAGTGTGCAAGTGCATAGTATCTTTCGGCAATGTTGTATTCGTTAAAGTTGTCATCAGCATAAAGCAAGCCATCGGAATAATTCAAACCGTCCTCGCCAACGCCGGTTTGGTTAACTGCAACCCATGATGACCAACTGTTTGCACCTGTGTATTGAATATCATTGGAGATAACACGAGCCATTTGAGTTGCACTCTTGATGTCATTAACGTCATGAGTGCATGGGAGCTCGCACCATTCGGTCATATCAACCGTTCTGCCGTCATAATTCTGCTTTGAAAGCCACTTGCCAAAATTCTGCTTGAGTGCAAGGTCGCCGTCAGCCCAATAGCTGTGATAAGCGAGCGAACCAACGTTTTTGAAAGTAGCTTCATCCGATGAAATTGCAGTAAACATATCTTTAGTGCTCTGACCGATTTCACCGCTTTCCGGGCATGAAAGCTTAACATCAAGTCCACGCTCGTCAATACCTTTTGAGAAAAGTGACATAATTTCATAAACTTGTTCGGGCTCATAATGGCAGCCCTCCTGACCGACCCAGTCACCGCCCCAATCCCACTGCGGCTCATTGATTGGTGAGATATACTTAACGGGAACGCCTTTGTTGATGAAATATTCAGTGATTGTCAGGAAGTAATCAACAAACTCCTGATAGTGCTCGCTGCTCATGTTGGTTACGCCGCCGGACTGTGTGCTGCCGCTTGCTTCGCCGGAAATTGTCATTGAATAATGCGGACTGTTTGCAAACAAAATAACTGTGTCAATGCAGCCATATTTGAGTGCCTCATCAAGAAATGCCTGGGCATTTGCGTCACGGGTGAAATCATATTCATATTCGCCGCTTGCTTCGTTGTAATAATAGAAGCTCTCCGTGCTTCTCCATGGGTTGCCGACTCTGTTGTGATCGGGATTTACACCGCCGCCGACATTATAGCGATAGATGTTCAACCCAAGGCCTTCTTGGCTGAAAAGGAGCTTTGCAAGCTCGGTTCTTGTTTTTGCGTCACTGATGTTTTGGCTCCACCAGCAAGCTGATGTGCCCCAACCGGTGATTTCCTGTTCTGCTGTCTCCGGTTCAACTGTAATCTTCGTGTCAATGTTCTTGATGATTATGCCTGACGGACAAATCGTTGAGGTTATCAGCAAAACCGTTGTGATAACTTTTGCTATAAATTGCCAAAAATTCATTTTTATGCACCTCACAATAATGTTTTCTTCATTGTAATAAAAATTTTGCTTCAGGTCAAGCCCTAAAACAAAAAAACAGCGACACAAATTAACATCATGTCGCTGTAGACTTAATTATGCAATAGAGCTGATGAATCTGTCAAAGCCTGCTCTGCCCTCTTCATCACGTTTGAACACACCTGCGTGCTCAAGCACCTTTGCAAACACAATGCCGATTTCCTTTTTAAGTATATCGGCGGTGTTGCCTTCGGTGAAGCTATAATTATCCTTAAATGAGTTCACCCACGCTTCATGCTTTGCAATGGTTGGATTTTCGGCAATGCTTTCTCCGTTGAGGATTGCTTTTTCAAGCAATGCCATTTCATTTTTCAGCCTTGACGGCAACACTGCAAGACCCATAACCTCAATGAGACCGATGTTTTCCTTTTTGATGTTGTGAAGCTCAGCGTGCGGATGGAACACTCCAAGCGGGTGTTCTTCGGTTGTGATGTTGTTTCTCAAAACAAGGTCAAGCTCAAAGCGGTCGCCGCATTTTCTTGCAATCGGGGTGATTGTGTTGTGCTGTTCGCCGTCAGTTTCGGCAAAAATGAAGCACTTTTCATCTGTGTAACCTCTCCATGCGGTGAGAATCTTATCTGCAAGGTCAACCAACCTTTGAGTGTCTTTGCCGGAAATGCGGATAACAGACATCGGCCATTTTACAACTCCGCAGTTAACATCCTCAAAGCCTTTGACAGTGAAGCTTTTTTCAGTTTTTGCCTTTGCCATTGCAAATTCATAGTGACCGCCCTGAAAATGCTCATGCGAAAGGATCGAGCCGCCGACAATCGGCAAATCAGCGTTTGAGCCGATGAAATAATGCGGGAACAGTGCAACAAAATCAAACAGCTTCTTGAATGCTGACTTATCAATTTTCATTGAAACGTGCTGCTGATTGAAAACAATGCAATGCTCATTATAGTAAACATATGGTGAATACTGCAAGCCCCATTTTTCACCGTCAATAGTAATCGGAATTATGCGGTGATTCTGCCTTGCAGGGTGGTTCATTCTGCCGGCATAGCCCTCATTTTGCGGGCAGAGTAAGCATTTCGGATAGCCGCTTTGCTTTGCTTTTTTTGCAGCAGCAATTTCCTCAGGAGATTTTTCCGGCTTTGAAAGGTTAACTGTGATGTCAAGCTCACCATATTCGCTCTTGGCTTTCCACTTCAAATCCTTAGCCACACGATAGCGTCTGATATAATCAGTATCACGGCTGAATTTATAATAAAAATCCGTTGCTGCTTCAGGTGATTTTTCATAAAGAGAGCTGAACTTTTCAATTACGTATGATGGACGGGGTACAAAAACGCTCATCAGCTTTGTGTCAAACAAATCTCTGCTGGTCACATCGTTGTTGATGATACCTTTTTCTGCGGCATAATCAAGAAGTTCAGCGAGAGTGCTTTCAAGGTCAACATTTTCAAAGGTTTGGCTCGGGGCTTCATATTCATCAAGACCCAACAGCTCAAGAACACGGTTGGTTGAGTAAGTCACGTCACTTTCCTCAATGAGGCCGCATTCGAGCGCATATGTAACAATTTTTGCAATGCTTTCATTAATCATGGTAATTCCTCTTTTCCTTTGCTGCGAAATCCGGGTTTGTTTTCCACGCATTGCACTGAAAATATGGAAAACTTCGGCAATTCACGCAGATTAAACATCCATATAATATTATACTTCTTCGCTGCACAAAATCAACATCTATCAAAAGATTTTTGTGTCGCTTTTTCTTCTTTCGGAATAGAATGAAGTGAAATCAATGGCAACTGCCGAAAATTCACTGCTTTTTTCGGCAAGCCAAACGGAGGTATCTCAATGGCAAAACAAATCACAACCTTCCTCGGAGCAAACACGCCAACAGGTTTTTCTTCGCTTTTTGATGAACTATATAACCCATATAAATCAAACGGCACCGCTTACATAATCAAAGGAGGACCGGGCACAGGAAAATCATCACTGATGAAAAAGGTTGCATCTGCCGCAGAAGAAAAAGGCTATGACACTGAGCGTGTCATTTGCAGCAGCGACCCAAACAGCCTTGACGGCTTGATTGTGCCTGAGCTCGGAATCTGCATGGCGGACGGAACCTCACCGCACGTTGTTGAGCCGCAGTTCCCCGGTGCGGTTGAAAACATCATCAACATGGGTGCTTTTTGGAATGAAAAGGAGCTTCATGAAAAACGTGATGAAATTCGCGCGCTCACAATTGAAAATTCCATGTATCATCGCCGCTCGGCACGCTTCCTTTCAGCGGCAGGTTCAATTTCCGATGATACGCAGAAAATGCTTGCATCAAGCGTAAACATGGATAAAATCAACAGCTTTGCCGTGCGCTTTTCATCAAGGGAAACGCCGAAAAAGAAAAGCGGTGTCCCCGGCAAAAGGCTTCGCCGATACATCAGCGGTATAACACCGAACGGTGTGGTTTATCTTGATGAAACAGTGAACACGCTCGCTTCAAGGGTAATCGGCATTGAGGATGAATATTCTGTTGCTTCAGGTACTCTCACAGAAATGATTGGTGAATGTGCAATCAGAAACGGCTATGACGTAATTTTCTGCCGCTGCCCGATGAAACCAAGGGATTGCTGCGAGCACATCATCATCCCCGAAGTTGGGCTTGCGGTTATGACAGTGAAAGCCGAACACAAAAGCAAGCTCCTCGCCGACAGGCTCATTCACGCAAAGCGCTTCATTGAGCCGAAAGCAATCTCATCCCACAAAAACCGCCTTGCATTCAACAAAAAAGTTTGTGCAGAATTAATTTCACAAAGCGTCACTTTCCTCAAAAAAGCAAAGCAGGTGCACGATGAACTTGAAAAGTGCTACATCGAAAGCATGGATTTCGACGGCATAAACAGGTTTGCCGATGAATTTGTGATGAAATTGGAAATCAGGAATAAGAATAATTGAGGTTGAGACATAAGTACTGCGAGAGGGCGAAAAAACAGCAAGTGCACAAGCTATAATAGCTTGTGCACGTTCATGTACCTTTATCGGCAATCTGTTAAGCTTTGCCTGCGCAGCCGAGAACTGTATTGATCTTGTGCTCAACCATGCCTTCGATTGCTTCTCTTGCAGGTTTGAGATATTGACGTGGGTCAAAGTGATCCGGATGCTCATCAAAATGTTCTCTGATTGCTGCTGTCATTGCAAGACGGAGGTCAGAGTCAATGTTGATTTTGCAAACTGCCATTGTTGCAGCCTGACGAAGCATTTCTTCAGGGATACCGATTGCATCCGGCATCTTGCCGCCGTGAGCGTTGATTTTGTCAACGAACTCAGGGATAACTGAGCTTGCACCGTGAAGAACGATTGGGAAACCGGGAAGCTTCTTTGAAACTTCTTCAAGGATGTCAAAACGAAGCTGCGGCTTCTGACCCGGCTTGAATTTATATGCACCGTGGCTTGTTCCGATTGCGATTGCAAGTGAATCAACACCTGTGCGTGTTACGAAATCATAAACCTGTTCGGGATTTGTATATGATGCATCTTCAGCAGAAACGTTAACTTCATCTTCAACGCCTGCAAGCTGACCAAGCTCACCCTCAACAACAACGCCGTGTGCATGAGCATAGTCAACAACTTTTTTTGTGAGTGCAACGTTTTCTTCATAAGGAAGGCTTGAACCGTCAATCATAACTGAGGTGAAACCGCCGTCAATGCAGCTTTTGCAGGTTTCAAAGTCAGGGCCGTGGTCAAGGTGAAGTGCAATCGGAAGTCCTGTTTCCTTTTCAGCAGCTTCAACAAGCTTAACAAGATAGGTGTGGTTTGCATAAGCTCTTGCGCCCTTTGAAACCTGAAGAATCAGCGGTGCATTAAGCTTTTTTGCAGCCTCTGTGATACCTTGGATGATTTCCATGTTGTTAACGTTGAATGCGCCAATTGCGTAGCCGCCCTTGTAAGCGTCTTCAAACATTTTCTTTGTTGTAACTAATGGCATAGTTTTTGCTCCTTTACTTATATAAATTTGTTATTCCAAACAATGCCGATTTAACCAAGCACAGCCTGTCTTCGGTTAAATCCATGACTTATAAAGTATAACCTTAGTTGACATTATTGTCAAGTGCATGGCTATTCTTGATTTGTATAGTGCTATATCAGTTTTGGTCAGGCGTGTAAACAATTGTGAAGCAGTGCGAGCGGATTTTTCCGTCCATGACCTTGCTTCTGAAATCGTTACCTGTCATAAGCTTGCCGCCAACATTGATTGTTGAAACATAGCCAACGTCCTGATTAATTGCCGAGTCGTGCGATACAATTGAAAGCCACGTTGCAGGGTCACCGCTGCATGAAATGCCGAGGTTCTTTGATTCTGCATATGCCTTAAACTCATCGCTTGTCATTGTGTAAGTTGTTTTGAACTCAGGTGCGTTGTAGTCACCATAGCTCGGTCTGCCGCCCATAAGATACGGAAGAGCAGTGCCGCCCCAAACGTTATAATATGATGTTGTGATACCTGCGCTGATTGCATGGAACGGAGTGAGCGCAGTCTGACCGCCGAATGAAATGTAAAGTCCGTTCTTCATAATTTCATCAACCGCTGAATAGCAAGCCTGAGAAGCGGGGCTCTTATAAGCAAACGAGTTGCTGTCGAGATTTTTGAAGCTGTAATATTTTGCAAAGGTATAAATTGCAACAGCCTGTGCTTTGAGCGCCTCAACGTTGAACGAGCTTCCCATTTCGCCCTCAAGAACGCAGGCGAGCAAATCTCTTGTTGAATATGACTGACCGTTATATGTGATTTTGTCCGGGTAACTGTCACCACTGACAAGGGTCGTGCCGTAATAATAGTTTGCGAGAATCTGTGCATAGTTCCAGCCCTGAGATGCAAGGTAGTTTGCGCCCTGCTGGCTCAAGCCGACACCGTGACCATAGCCGAAAACATAAAACGTAAATGTGCCCTTTGTTGATGCAACCGTTGGCTCTGTTGTTTGAACAGAGATGTCAACCGAGCCTGTTTCGGAAGGCTGCAAGTCACTCGGAAGAACGGCGGAATTGTTGTCAGTGGTGTTGCTTCCTGAATTTGCGCTGCCGTTCAAGCCGAACGGATCGTCATTTGATGCAGTGTCGGGTGCAGTTGTTGCCGGAAGCAGTGAGCCGCCTGTTGTTGTGAATGCATCCATTGAAACTGTAGTTGTCGGCACATCGTTCGGTTTGTTATCCTTGAAAACAAGGTGTACTATGTATATCGGACAAATCACCGCAATGAGAAGAATCACAGCCGCAAAAGCAATCATACCTTTTGAAAGCTTCTTTGCAGGTGCTTTTTTTGCTTCCTCGTCGGGTTCAAGACCTGAGAGAGACGAATTGATTGCATCCGCCTTCTGGCAAACCGCTTCAGCAAGGAGCGTTACGCAGTTTGGAAGAATCAGTTCAGCATCGCTTGGGTCTGTTGTGTTAATTTTCTTTGCTTTTGCTGATTTTTTGTCTGCAACGGCGATGTATGCAAAATAGTTAACTGTTCCGTCTTCATCCTCGGCAGTGTATACTTCAGAAATTGCAGCGCCGAAATCAGTGTCCATGTTTTGCATGGCTTCACGTGCGTGGCGAATTGTTTTTGCAGATGCAGTTTCTTTTTCAACTGTTTTTTCAGCTTCTTCGGCAGGAGATTCATCATAGATTTCGCTGTTTTCTTCTTGCACTTCGGCTTCTGCTGTTTCATCTGTGCTTTCGGTGGGCTGTTCTTCCGGGTCAATGATTTCAACAAAATTTACAACCTCTGAAAGCCCCTCAATTTTGTCATAAAGGTTATATATCCACATTGTGGCTTCGCTTGTTGCGATTGAAAGACGCCTGTCAAGCTGAATGAGGGAATAAACCATTTTGCTGACCGCTTCGGAGAAATTGAACGGATCGTTTTCATCGGCTGTGTCCTCTTGCGCAGGCTCTTCCTGCTCCGGAACAGGGGCAAGACACTGCGAAATATAGCTTGCAAGGATGTTATTGAGCCTTGAAAAATCAAGCGGAACAAAGGTTACCCTGCCATTGAGCACAAGCGATGAAAATCCGCTGAACAAGCCGTCGGCACTGAGGTGGCAAATGCTGTCACGTGGAACAGTGCAGTGAGCCTCCATGTCAAATGCTCTTTCCTGAGTATCAGCGGACATTGCAATTGCTTCTGCAATTGCAGGGCTTGAATATCCGTCAAGAATCAGCTTTGAAAGCAGGTCACGCTTAACCGAATTATAATCAGCAGTTTCAGCAGCAACAACAATTTCATCCCCTGATTCAAGAGAATAAACCAAATCATCAAACATCTCATCGTATGTTGCAAATGATTTGATATTCTCATCTGTCATGCCATATTCTTCAAGACTGAGGCAGATTTTATATACTGCGTCAGAAGAAAACGCTGACAGATTTTCAAGAGTAAATAATTTTATCATTTTTTACCTCCGTCAAATTGAGAATCCCCGATTTTAACAGTGATTTCTCTTTTTATTTAAGGCGAGCCGTGTCGCCGAAAGTAATCTGAATTAATCAGCCGACTTCCCATCTTGCCGCATTGGCATAGGGATTGGTTTGCTTTTTCTTTGTATAATATGCCTGGGGGTATCTCGGATTACTGTTGACGGTTACCTTTTCAACGTCAACATCTGTTCCCTCGCCCGGGCGGACAAGTCTTGCAACCACAACCATTCTTGCCTCATTGAACTCATGCGAGCAAGTTGAAAGCGTGAGCAGCTTATCTGTCGGGAGCACGTCAACACCTGTGTCATAAAGTGAACGCTGGGCAAGCTCATTAAGATAAGCGGCAAAACGTTCCTGACTGCTGAGTGATGCAAAGTAATATTTGAAAACGTAGCCGTTGTCCTCGGCTTCATAGGCATTCGTGATAAATGCGGCGATAACCTTCCACTGATAATCCTTGTAAAGGGTATTAAAAGAAATCACGGGAGCTTTTTTGAAGCCCTCAAGTGTTTTGTAATTATCAAGGGCACCAAATACTGTTCCGTCATTCATGTGGTGACCGAAGATGACAGTGTTTGTGTCAAGGTTATCAATCTTATTAACATGAGTCACAAACGGGCAGCCGTATTTCGTTGATTTGCCGTAAAAGTTTTTCGTCATGTAATCTTCGTCATTGTTTGTCTGCACAATCGGCAGATTAAGGTTTGCGCCATCTGCACTCAGGAAGCCTACAAAATCCTGATTGGTGGCGTAAAGCCTTGCATATTTAAGCTGAATGTTCGGCGGAAAAATCACGTTTGGAAACTCTGCACGAACCTGTGCCCATTGCTGTTCGGGCGTCAAAGCTGTTGCTGCTTCGGAATCAGCCGTTGTTTTCTTCTCGTCCTTTTTTTGATCCTTTTTCTTGACCTTTGTTGTTTCAACAACGTCAACAATTAGGTTTTTGGCTTCATCTTCAACATCAAGGTTCTGCCTGTGAAGCACGTATTCGTGAATCAACACACCGGCGGCAACAACCATTGCAAAAAGTGAAACTCCAAGCACAATGCGTCTGATGAGTTCAGCGGTGCTGATTTTCTTTTTGCTGTCAGCGGCAGGACTGCCGATTTCAACCTCTTCAATTTCAATTGACGGAACAAAAGCACGCTTTTCAGCCGTAGCGTCGGTTTTCTCCTCAGCTTTTACGGGCATTTTCACTTCTCTTTTTGTTGAAAGTGAAACCACACTTTCCTCTTCTGTTTCAAATTCTTTATCCATAAGATTCTCACTGACATTCCTTTTTGCAGCAACCTTTGCCGATGAAACATCAGGAAGATCACTGTTGCTATATTCAATTTCATCAACACTGAAGCTTCTGCCAAGGTTGGTTGTTCTGACACGTGAAGCAGTTGTGTTCGGCTTTGAAACAGATTTCAGGCTTTCCTTGCTGATTTCTTCATTGTCAAAAATATCATCATCATCGAAGAAGTTGAGCCTTTTGGGCTCATCCTCTTTTTTTGCAGGCAACTGAACTGCCTTTTTTGCTTCATTCGGCTCATCAAAATCAGGGCTTTGATATATGATGCGCTTGCCGCTGTTCATCGGTGATGACGGTTCCTGCGAAGGCTGAGACTGCGGTTCGGGCTGCGGCTGCACCGCAGGAAGCTGCTGATTGCTGAGAAGCTGCGAAAGCAAGGCTGTAATCTGCTCCTGCGTTAACTGAAGCTGCGGCGGATTGCTGCCCATTGGCTGCTGAGCCGCTTTGCCTTGGTTCATTGCATCTTTTACGGATGCCGCACCGATGTTCTCTTTTTCAAAGTCACCGCTTCCAATGTTCTGCATATCAGAACGGTTGTTTGCATCTTCGTAAATATTTTTCATGCTTACTTTCCTTTTAAAACGAATTTATATATTGATTAACTTCTACACTGTCTTTTGGTACATCGGGATATGCCTTTGCGAAAAGGCGAACTTCGTTGATTGCGTTTGACGCTGCAATTGTGCGGTTATAGTCACGGCAGTCGCTTCCGTGGCTGTGACCTGTTTTCAGCTCTTTCACTTTCACAAAATTGCCGTTTGTCACTGCGATGTATATAAGCCCGACCTCCTTGCCGGTTTCATCGCTTTCAGGGCCTGCAATTCCCGTGACGGAAACTGCAAGGTCTGCACCGGAAACGTTTTTTGCACCAAGTGCCATCTGAGCCGCAACAATCGGGCTGACTGCGCCGTATTTTTCAAGCTTATCCGCTTCAACAGAAAGCAGCTTTTGCTTGATTTCATTTGAATAAGAAACGATTGTGCAACCAAAAACCTCTGATGCGCCGGAAATATCGGTCAGTCTTTTTGAAATCAAGCCCGCCGTGCAGGATTCCGCCGTTGCAACTGTCAGCGATTTTTCTTTAAGCAACCGCACTGTTGCCTGCTCAATGCTTTCAGCGTCAACGCCGTAAACCAAATCGCCAAAGCGGCTTTTGATTTCTTCAACAACAGGCTCAAGCAATTTTTCAGCTTCCTGCTCGGTTTCGGCTTTTGCCGTCACTCTCAGCAGAGCCTCGCCGCTTTTTGCATAAGGCGCAACCGTTGGGTTTTCACTGTCAAACAAATCGCACACCCTTTCCGCCATTGAGCTTTCACCGATACCGAAAGTTCTGACAGAATGCGATTTAATCACACCTGAAGTGAACTTCTGAAGATAAGGAATTACGCTCTCCTCAAACATCGGTTTCATCTCTCTCGGCGGACCGGGAAGAACGATGATGATTTTGCCGTCCTTTTCCATTATGCATCCGGGAGCTGTGCCGTTTTTGTTTTCCATTATAATTGAACCAACGGGCATCATCGCTTGCTTTTCATTCGATTTTGCCATCGGGGTGTTTTTGTTTTTGAAATATGATTTTATTGCTTCAAGGCTTTTTTCGTCCTGCTCAAGCGGAATTGAAAAGAAATCTGCACAAACTTCCTTTGTTAAATCATCAGGCGTCGGTCCAAGACCTCCGGTTGTGATGACTGCGTCACTTTTCAAAAGAGCTGATTCAAGCGCTGCTTTCAGCCGTTCCTCGTTATCGCCGACTGTGTGCTGAAACATGACATTGATTCCAAGGTCTGCAAGGCGCTTTGAAAGATACTGAGCGTTTGTGTTCACAATATCTCCGAGGAGAAGCTCTGTTCCAACGGAAATAAGCTCACAATTCATAAAAATCACCTCTGCGTTAATTATGCGGGCATTTTTCAGCGGAGAACCATTCAGCCCGCAATACTAAAAAATTAAATTAATCCACCGACTGATATTTTGTGCCGTTTACTGCCTTTTCAATCAGCGGCTCAAAATCAAACAAGGCTTCTGATTTTTCAATGTATTCGAGAGTCGGCCTTGTTCTCGGATGCTTCGGCGTGAACACTGTGCAGCAATCCTCATATGGAAGGAGTGAGGTTTCAAAAGTGCCGATTTTTCTTGCAATTGCAATGATTTCTTCCTTGTCCATGCCAATGAGCGGACGGAAAACGGGCATTGTTGAAACTGCATCTGTGCACGCAATTGCGTCCATTGTTTGTGATGCAACCTGACCAAGGCTTTCGCCTGTTATCAGCGCCTTGCAGCCGTCTTTTTCGGCAAGGCGAAGCGCAACCTTCATCATGAGTCTGCGCATAATAACAGTGAACAACTCCTCCGGGCAGTTATCCTTGATTGCTTCCTGAATTTCAGTGAACGGAACAACCATGAAGTTGATTCTTCCACTGTATTTTGCAACAATTGCGGCAAGGTCATGGACTTTCATCTCTGCTCGCTTGCTTGTGTAAGGCGGTGCAGCAAAATGAATTGCGTCAAGCACAACGCCCCTTTTTGCCATGGTCCAGCCTGCAACAGGGCTGTCGATTCCGCCTGAAATCAGCAGTGCTGCCCTGCCCGAAGTGCCAACAGGCATTCCGCCTGCCCCTTTGATTTGGTTTCCGTGAACAAAAACGTTTTTGTCCCTGACTTCAACTGTAACTGTCAGTTCGGGGTTGTGAACATCAACTTTAAGCGACGGAATTTTGCTGAGAATATAGCCGCCGACTTCACGGCAAATTTCAGGCGAAGTGAACGGAAACTTTTTGTCGCTTCGCTTTGCACAAACCTTAAAGGTTTTCACGCTTCTCAGCTCATCGCCGAGGAAATCAAGCGTTGCAGCCTTGATGCTGCCGATGTCTTTTTCAGTGACGCCTGCAACCGAGAATGCTGCAATGCCGAAAACATGACGCACACATTCAATTGCAGCGTCAAAATCAATGTCTTCATTTTCGGGCTCGGTAATTATGGTTGACTGAGCCTTTGTGAAAATGAATTTACCAACGGTATTAAGACGCCTTTTCAGGTTTTTAACAAGTATATCTTCAAATGTTGAACGGTTGAGACCTTTAAGGGCAAGCTCACCGTTTTTAACAAGAATGACTTTTTTCATTTTGGTTCTTCCTTATATAATCTGTCTTTATCTTCTGCGAATCACTTTCAGTGCCGTGCTGATTCCGTCAAGCAGATAATCAAGCTCCGGCTGCTCGGTGAAATGCGACATACTGATTCTGATGGATGAATTAATCAGCGAAGCATCAAGTCCTGCCGCCGTAAGCACCGGACTTTTGTGTCCTTTGGCACAGGCAGAGCCTGATGAAACATAAATCTCCAAGTCAGAAAGCAGGTTTAGTACCGCTTCAGACGGTAACCCCGGCAGGGATATATTAACAATATACGGCAGTGCATCAACCGAGCTGTTAATGACAACACCCTGCATACTGCTTAATTTTTCAACAAGATAATCACGCAAAGCTGAAATTTTTTCATAGCTTTCCTTGATTTTCAGCGACTGAATTGCTCCAAGAAAGCCTGCAATTGCCGGCATCGGCTCTGTTCCGGGGCGAATGTCATGCTCCTGCTCTCCACCGACAACGGGTGAAATCAGGCGTATACCCTGCCTGACAAACAGTGCACCCGCACCTTTCGGACCGTGTATTTTATGCGAGCTTACCGTTATCAAATCCGCACCAAGCTTTTTTGCATTTATCTCAATTTTGCCAAACGCCTGCACAGCGTCAACATGAAACAGCGCAGGAGATCCGGCATCGGTGATGATTTTTTTAACCTTATCAACCGGCTCAACCGTGCCAAGCTCATTGTTGACATACATCATGCTGACAAGAATCGTGTTTTCATCAACAGCGTTTTTCAACGCTTCAAGGTCAACCATGCCGAAGCGGTCAACGGGAAGCCGAACAACCTCAAAGCCTTCTTCCTCAAGCCTGTTGAACGCCTTAGCAACACTTGGATGCTCAACTGAAGTTGTGATAACCTTGTTGCCACGCCTTTTCATTACGTGAGCTGCGCCGAAAACTGCAATATTATTGCCCTGAGTGCCGCCGCAGGTGAAAATGATTTCCTTTTCATTGCAGCAAAGCTTTTTTGCAAGGCAGGCACGTGCTTCATTAAGAAGTGATTCTGCATCCATGCCTTTTTGGTGGAGAGATGACGGGTTGCCCCATGAATCGGAAATTGCCAAAAGCATTTTTTCTTTTGCTTTTTCACAAACGCAGGTTGTTGCGCTGTTGTCAAGATACGCTTCCATTTGGCAATCCTCCTCATTTACCACAAAAAAGCCTCCGAAAACAATTTTTGGCATACGAGGGCATAATGGTAGTTATAATCTTATCTATTATACATAAAAATGAGGTCATATGCAATGAAAATGTGTAAAATTTTTAATTTTTCTCAATTTATTTTCAAAAGCAACAAAAACTTTACAGCTAAAAAAATAAATGTATAATTCAGCTCATTTTATGGCAAAAATATAACCGAAACA
>JAMPAE010000189.1 GCA_023667385.1 Ruminococcus sp. | reverse complement strand
TAGAGATAGATAATTTCACTGCAATAAGCAACCGTTGGATAGATTGCACCAAGTTCGATGACATTGTCAGCTTTGACGCCGCATTCTTCTTCAAGCTCACGGATTGCCGCTTTTTTGGGATCCTCGCCTTTTTCAAGCTTACCTGCGGGCAGCTCTGTTAAAACTGCGTGAAACGGGTTGCGATATTGTTTCACAAAAAGCAGATTGCCGTCATCAGTAAGTGCAGCAATGCTTGCGCCGCCGTTGTGATCAACAAGTTCACGGGTTGCAATGTTACCGTTTGGCAGTTCAACCTCATCAACGTGAACACGCATGATGCGTCCGTCAAAAATCAGCTTTTCACTGATCGTTTTTTCAAACAATTCCATTTTAGGTCACTCCTAATCATATTTATCTTCTTCGGTCAGTATAATTAACCAAGGATGGTGAAGCTTATGTCTATTGTTAAACCTGAAATTTTCGATTATGAAACCAATAAAAAATATCTTGAAGCCATTTGCCGTGAATATCCGTTCGTTTCTGCCGAAGTGATTTCCCGGACAAGCCTTGGGCGTGGCATTTTTGCGCTCACAATCGGTGAAAAAAGCAACTGCGTTTTGCTTGCCGGCGGATTTCACGGCTGTGAATGGATAACCTGCCTGACACTTTATAAATTTGTTGAGCAAATTTGCTTCTGCATGAAAAGAGGGTTACTTTTGAGCGGTGTGGACATTTCCAAAGCATATGCTCAACTCGGTGTTACCATTATTCCGTGCGTAAACCCTGACGGAACGGAAATTGCGGTTCACGGTCCGCAAGGAGCAAAATCAATGCGCAAATTTGTTGAAAGCATATCTTGTGACGATTACTCACGCTGGAATGCAAACGCAATGGGTGTTGACATAAACCACAATTTCAACGCAGGCTGGGAAATACTTCGCCGCATGGAGGAAGAAAGCGGAATCACCGCACCTTCCGCACGTCAGTTTGGCGGAGAACATCCCGAAAGTGAAGCTGAAACCAAAGCGATTACAAAGCTTTGCCGTATGCGTCCGTTTCGCCAGGCAATGGCGATACACAGCCAAGGTGAAGAACTTTACTGGCAATATGGCGAAAACACTCCGAACAGCTCAACCATGATTGCAAAAATTCTTGCAGATTCCTGTGACTATTCACTCGTCAGCAACGATGGACTGGCATCGCACGGAGGATTCAAAGATTGGTTCATCGAGGAATTTTCACGTCCCGGCTTTACGCTCGAAATCGGCAAAGGCGAAAACCCTCTGCCTGCATCTGACTTATCAGACATCTATGAACGCATCGAGGAGGCGCTGACAATTTTTACACTGATGTGATCAAAGACGCTTATCCTTTTCAAAAGCAGCATCAACAGCATTTGAAACGGCAGTTTCAAAGCCGTCTTTTTGAAGTGAGAGCACACCCTCAATTGTTGTGCCGCCGGGTGAGCAAACCTTATCGGTAAGCTCCCACGGGTGCTCACCGCTTTCAAGAATCATTTTTGCACTGCCTAAAACAGCCTGAGCGCAGATTTCGAGCGCCTGAGTCTTCGGCAAACCGTTTTTAACTGCCGCACGGGCCATTGAATCAATGAACATATAAGCAAATGCAGGCGAACAGCCGCCGATTACGCCGAAAATCGGGAAATGTGCTTCGGGCAGGCTGATTGCCTTGCCGAAAGCTGAGCAGAATTTTTCTGCAAACTGCAAATCAGTTTCGGTGGTGTTACTGTTGCCGCAAAAGGCAGAAATTGCAGCTTCAACCTTTGCATTAATGTTTGGCATAACACGCACGATTTTTGCTTCATAATCAAGGAAAGATGCAATAAATTCAAGCGTTTTGCCGGCGGCAATTGAGATGATGAGCGGATTAGTTCGCTCAAGCTCCCCTTTTATTTCGCCAAGAACAGCAGGGAAAACGTTCGGCTTAACCGAAAGCACAACAACGCCGCAATCAAGCGCAATTTCTTTTGCAGAAGCAAACGCTTTCACTTTATATTCAGCCGCAAAGTCAGCGGCTTTTTCTTTGTTGACATCAAAAACTGCAATTTCATTCGACGGTATTGTGCCCGATGAAATGAGCCCTTTGATGATGGCTGTTGCCATGTTACCTGTTCCGATAAATCCAATCATTATGATACTACCTTTCCGGCTACTAAAACTATAAAGCTGTTTTTACACTACGCTGTAGCCCTGCGTGGTGCAAATTAAATTTATTCTTCAACCGGCACTGCAACGACTTCTGCTTCCTCGGCAGGAAGATCTGATGTACAGTGCGGACATTTGACTGCATCACGGCTGATTTCACTTTTACAAAACGGACAAACCCTGACAGAAGCAGGTGCCGACTCTTCATCGTCTTTCTTTCCAAGAGATGCAACCTTGTTGATGCCTTTGACAATCAGAAAAATCACGAATGACATGATTAAGAAATTGATGATTGCGGTGATAAGAGAACCATAGTTAAACGTTGCATATCCTGCATCGGCAGCCTGAGCGGCAGTTTTGAAATGCTCATCGGTGATGCCGAGCACAAGAAATTTATCGCTGAAATTGATGCCCTTTGTGAAAATTGAAAGCACCGGGGAAATCAAATCATTGACAAGGGAATTGACAATTGCCTGAAATGCACCGCCGATGATAACGCCGACTGCAAGGTCAATCACATTTCCACGCATGATGAAAGTTTTAAATTCACCGATGAAGCCTTTGCCTTTGTTTTTTAGCCGTTCTTTTTTCATTTTTTCAATCTCCTTACTATTTTATTTCAAACTCCGCTCAAGTCAAACGGAGGAATGTATTGCTCTTTGGCTGATTCACGCTGCTGCACAAATGCGTTTTCAAAGCCGAGCTCATCCAGATATGACACCACCTTGTCATATTCACGTTCGGTAATTTTTCGCTGAAGTTCGGGAAAGCATTCAACTTCGCCGCAAGGGGTATATTGTGCCATTAGGCTTACGATTGTTTTGGTGCCGAATGTATCCTTGATGAAATCGAGAATTTTCAGAGACTGATTGGTATTTTTCGGCAAAATCAAATGACGGATAATCATGCCTTTTTGCATCATGCCGTTTTCATCAAAAATATCACTTGAAACCTGCCGACGCATTTCCATGAGCGCTTCGGCAGCTTTTTCAAAATAATCGGATGCGAGCGAGTATTTCTGAGAACGGTCACTGCTGATATACTTCAAATCGGGCAGATAAACATCGACCAAACCGTCAAGCTTTTTCAGCGTTTCAACCGATTCGTAGCCGCTGCTGTTATACACAATCGGCACTTTTGAATGATAGTTCGACAACACTTTGGCAAGCCGCTTTGCATAATGAGTTGGGTTAACAAGGTTAATGTTGTGAACTCCGCTTCCGATGAGCTCATCAAAAATTTCCGTCAAACGCTCATCGTCAATTTTCTTACCAAAGCAACCGTGACTGATTTCAAAATTCTGACAATAGGCGCATCTGAGATTGCAACCGGAAAAGAACACAGTTCCCGAACCGTTTGTTCCGCTGATGCACGGTTCTTCCCACATATGCTTTGCAGCACGGGCAATCACAAAGCCATCACCTACACCGCAAAAGCCATGCTTTTCGCTGCGGTCAACGCCGCAATGCCTGGGACAAATTGTGCAAACCATGAGATCTCCTTCTTTTCATATGCAATTTATGGAACTCCCTCAAGGAGGGAGCGAAGACTTCTCACCTACTGAGGCAGCAGATTAGAAGCCACAACAAAGCAGTGGCGGATTTAATAAGCCCTTGAAATCTTTGATTTCTTAGGGATTCGTGAGGTTATTATACCTTAATTTCTTGCACTTTGTGCAATAGCGGCAAAGCCGCAGGGCGTCAGCCCAAATTATGATACAATGTTCTCCGAAGCCCTTGAAATCTTTGATTTCTTAGGGATTCGTGAGGTTATTATACCATATCTTGTTGACTTTTACCATAGATTTAGGCTATACTTTTTTCATAATCCGTTCATGGAGGTTTAGATTATGATTTTAGTTTTTGATATAGGCAACA
>JAMPAE010000188.1 GCA_023667385.1 Ruminococcus sp. | reverse complement strand
GTCACGGATGTCGGTTGCAACGCAGGTTTTTATGTGATTTGAAAGCAACTCACGGTTGAATGCATTGAGTGCAGCATTCGCCGCCGCAACCTGCACAAGAATGTCCGGACAATAGGCATTTTTTTCAACCATGCCACGTATGCCGCGAATCTGCCCCTCAATTCTGTTCAGGCGGTTAATCAGGCTTTTATATTCCTGTTCGGTGCGTTCCTTTGTTTTATGACAGCAGCATTCTTTTTCCAAATTGTTTCCTCTTTTCATTTTATACCCCTCAGGGGTATTTATATGATATACCCCCCACAGGTATTTGTCAAGCCGTTCTGTAATATTTTTTGCAAACAGTTTTTGTATATACCGAAATCAGGCATGAAAAAAACCGCCACGTAAGTGACGGTTAGTTTGAAGCTGAATTGATTAATCAGATTTTGATGTCAGGGAAAACTTCGCCGATTCTCAAAAATTCAAAGATTGCGTTGAAAATATTATCAAATGCATCTGAGAAACGCTTAATGAGATTCTTGAGAATTCTGGTGATTGTGTTTTGCTGAGAATCGCTGAAAATCGGTTCATTGTTAACGTCATCTCTGATTTCTTCATCAGGGTTGCAGCAATCATGGCCGCAGTTGCAGGGCCAAATGCCTGTGCACTTGTCGCAGCAGCGCTTAGCTTCCGTAACGATGTTGCCGTCTTCATCAACTGTGACACAATGTGTCAGGTATCTTTTATCAAGAAAAGCGCAATTAATGCAGCAATGACATTTGCCGTCAACGGGCTTGCAGTCTTCTCCGCAAGCACAAACGCCGCAAGCAGACTGAGCAGTTGTTTCCTCAGCGAAAACACCGAATGTGAGCGCAAAGCATGAGACAATCATAATAACAGCAAGAAGAACAGATAATGCTTTTTTCATATGTAATACCTCCTGAATGAGCATTTAATTAATTTAATTATAATTAATCCGTCACAAAAAGTCAACAGCAAATCAAAATTAAGCGGGAAAATGTCTGTATTTTTGCAGCCGCAGATATAAAAAAGCGGACCATGGCAAAACCACAGTCCACACTTTTTCAAAGAAAATCCATGTGACTATTACAGATTTTTTTCCAGCTCAGCCTTAATTGCTTTGATGAACTCATCGGTTGAAAGTGCAGTTGCTTCGCTGCCCTGCCACAAGCCAACAAGATCTTTTGTCATTCTGCCGCTTTCAATGACGTCAAGTGATGCCTTTTCAAGCTTATCGGCAAATGCCATCAGTTCAGCGTTGCCGTCAAGCTCTCCACGCTTTCTGAGTGCACCGGTCCATGCAAAAATTGTTGCAATTGGGTTGGTTGAGGTTGTTTCACCGTCAAGATAGCGATAGTAATGCCTTGTAACAGTGCCGTGGGCAGCTTCATATTCATAGTTGCCGTCCGGACTGACAAGCACGCTTGTCATCATTGCAAGTGAGCCGAAAGCGGTCGATACCATGTCGCTCATAACGTCACCGTCATAGTTTTTGCAAGCCCAAATGTAGCCGCCCTTTGAACGGATAACTCTTGCAACGGCATCGTCAATGAGGGTATAGAAATATGTGATGCCTGCTTCTTCAAAAGCAGCCTTATATTCATTTTCATAAATCTCCTGGAAAATGAGCTTAAAGGTCTGGTCATATTGCTTTGAGATTGTGTCTTTGGTTGAGAACCACAAATCCTGCTTTGTTGAAAGTGCATATTTGAAGCATGAATGTGCAAAGCTTTTGATTGAAGAATCCTTGTTGTACATTCCCTGAATTACGCCGCCGCATTCAAAATCATAAATAACAGCTCTTTTTTCTTCGCCGCTTTCACCTGTGAAAACAAGCTCTGCCTTACCTTTTTCAGTGGTACGAAATTCGCTTGCTTTGTAAACATCGCCATAAGCATGACGGGCAATTGTGATTGGCTTTTCCCAGTTGCGAACAGCCGGCTTGATTCCGCTGACAAGCACGGGAGTGCGGAAAACAGTGCCGTCAAGGATTGCTCTGATTGTTCCGTTCGGGCTTTTCCACATTTTTTTGAGTTTATATTCCTCAACTCGCTGAGCATTCGGTGTGATTGTTGCGCATTTTACGCCGACATGATGCTTTTTGATTGCTTCGCCTGCGTCAATGCTGACCTGATCGTTTGTTTCATCACGGTGCGGCAAGCCAAGGTCATAATATTCAGTGTTAAGCTCCACATAAGGAGAAAGAAGCTCATCTTTAATCATCTTCCAGATGATTCTTGTCATTTCGTCGCCGTCCATTTCAACGATTGTTCCCATTTTAATCTTTTCCATCAACAAAACTCCCTTGTCATTTTATTTTCAGTTCATTTTATCAAAATTTTCCGCCACGGTCAATAATAAAATCCGTGTTTTTTAATCAGTTGGGCAAATCGTGCACACATTGCTTAAAGATGTTGCCTCTCTGCTGATAGTTTTTGAACATACCCCAGCTTGCGCACGCAGGAGAAAGCAGCACACAATCACCTTTTTCAGCGGCTTCGGCGGCAAGCTTCACTGCTTCTTCCATTGAATCAACAAAGCGATAGCTGTCAAAGCCTGCTTTGTCACAGGCGGCGGCAATGTTTTCCCTTGTTTGACCCATGAGCAGCAGGAGCTTGCATTTTCCCGGAAGATGCGAAATCCATTCGGTGTAATCTGACTTTTTATCATATCCGCCGGCAATCAGCACTGTTTGAGACGGCATTGCGTCAATTGCTTTGATTGCAGCATCAGTGTTTGTACCCTTCGAGTCGTTATAATATTTCACTCCGCCTTTTTCTGCGGTGAATTCGATTCGGTGTTCAACGGCAACAAAGCGCATTGTAACATCACGAATAATGTCAAGTGAAACTCCGGCACTTTTTGTGATTGCGGCGGCTGCCATGATATTTTCATAGTTGTGTACGCCGACAAGATTTGTATCTTTCACGTTGAGCAGGACTGTTTCGGTGCCGTTTTCACTGATGATGATTTCATCGCCTTTGAGATATATTCCGTCTTTCAGCTCATGTGCACTGCTGAAATAAATCACTTTGCACTCCAGAATTTTGCCAAACTCACGCAGCACCTCATCTTCATAATTGAGCACGCAAAAATCATCGGCAGTTTGATTTTTCACAATTGACTTTTTGATTTCAATGTAATTTTCCATGCTTTTGTGCCTGTCAAGATGATCGGGCGTGATGTTGAGCACGGCGGAAACGTGCGGCTTGAAGGTGAGCATTGTTTCAAGCTGGAATGAGCTGATTTCCGCCACGGTGAAGCCGTCATCGGCAGAATCAAGCGCAAGCCCTGTGTAAGGAATCTCAATGTTGCCGACAAGCAAGGTTTTGCTGTTTGCGGCTTTCATGATTTCATAAGTGAGTGAGGTTGTGGTTGTTTTTCCGTTTGTGCCCGTGATTGCAAGCACTGTGCCTTTGTCATGCCTATATGCAAGCTCAATTTCACTCCAAATCGGTATGTTCCTTGCGCTGATTGCCTGCATGACCGGCACGCTGAGCGGCACACCCGGGCTTACCACGCAAATGTCAATGTTATCAAGCGCATTTTCAAAATCAGAACCGAGGATAAATTTGATTTCATGCTCTGCACCGATTTGCTCTTGCACCGAGGCAACGTTGAGATGCTCGTTGCCGTCATAAATCACAAAGTTTTCACCAAGCGCAAGCAGCATCTTCGCCGCTGCAATTCCGCTTCTTCCTGCGCCGACTATAATGTAAGTATCTTTATTCATAACACAGCCTCCGAAACTGTTTTGTTAAAATTTGCAGTTATAATAATATATACATTTTATTATAGCATTGTGCAGACTCACATTCAAGGAAAAATTTAGCATAAATCAAAAAAGCAGCGCACAAGCAAATGGGCAAGCCCAGTACGGAAGTAATTATGTAGGGGATACGGTGCAGTACCAATTAAGGTGCTGCGCCGTATCTTTTGTTATGCTACGAACTTGAAGTCCTGCGGATTATTCCGTATTTCCTCCATCATAGCAAGGATTTCCTTTTCGGTGGGAATATCAATCA
>JAMPAE010000187.1 GCA_023667385.1 Ruminococcus sp. | reverse complement strand
CTGCAAAATCAACCTGCAATGCTGGGTTAAGGTTAAGGAAGGCTGGCGAAACCGGGAAGGCTTGATTCACAATTTCGGACTGGACTAATTTTCCATGTGTATTGATGCCCGCTCGTGTCAACAGTATTAATGTAAAACATGGTTGACGGAGATGAGCATTATGGATAAAAAATCTTTATGGCGAAAATTCATGAAAACCGGCAAGGTGTCAGATTACCTTAACTATAAAAATGCGAGCCAAAATGTTGATTCGCTGCCGATTTATGACGATGAATTTTCAGAAGAATTTGCCGAAGAAGTGTTCGGCGGGCAAAGCGATGAGGGGTACGACCATGATTACTAAGACGGACGGATTGGTGATACGTGAACAGACAACCGGCGAGCAAGACAGGCTCGTGACGGTTCTGACACGCAAAATGGGCGTGATTCGTGCCTTTGTTAACGGCGGCAGAAACCCTAAAAACAAAAATGTTGCCGCAACAGGCTTGCTGTGCTATTCCGATTTCAGCATTATTCAATCGGCAAACGGAATTTATTCAATCAGGGAGGCAAGCCCGAAGCAAGTCTTTTTTTCGCTGCGTGAGGACATCATTCGGCTGAGCCTTGCGCAGTATTTTGCTGAGCTGGCCTTTGAGCTTTCCCCACGTGAGGAGGACGCAGATGAATTTCTGCGGCTGATTCTCAACGGCATTTATTTGATATGCGAGGGAAAAAGAGACACAAGAATCGTTAAAGCAGCAACAGAGCTTCGGCTGCTGTCACTTGCAGGCTATATGCCTTCACTTGTTGCCTGCGATAACTGCGGTACATATGAAAGTGAAAATATGTTTTTCAGCGTCAGCACAGGCAGGCTGTTTTGCGAAAACTGCAAGCCCGAAGAAAAAACGTCTAAGCTTGGTTTGGGTGTTGTTACTGCAATGCGCCACATCTGTTTTTGTGCGCCTGAAAAAGTTTTCAGCTTCAGCCTTTCCAAAGACGGCGTCACTGCGCTTGAAATGATAACCGAACGCTATCTCAAGGCGGTTACAATGAAAAACTATAAAACTTTAGATTTTTACAGATCAATGACAATATAGAGGAACAAACAATGAACAGACATTACATAGCTCTTGAACTTGACAAAGTGCTTGCATTGCTGAAAAAATATACATCGTGTGATGATTCAAGGGAAAAGGCACTCAGCCTTGAACCTGAAAGCAACCTTGACCTTGCACAGTCACTGATGAATCAGACTGTTGATGCGCATATGCTCATGGCAAGGTTTGGCGGTCCGTCATTCGGCGGATTGAAAAATGTTAACAACTCGCTCAGCCGTGCCAATGCAGGCGGTGTGCTGACAATGCGTGAGCTTTTGGACGTTGCCGAAGTGCTGCGTGCAATCAGGGCACTTTGTGAATGGAGAGATAAAAACAGCGGAATCGAAACCCGAATTGACGTATTTTTCGATGCGCTGACCCCCAATAAATATCTTGAAGAAAAAATCACATCCGCAATCATAAGTGAGGATGAAATGAGCGACAACGCTTCGCCGACACTTTATGACATCAGGCGCAAAATCCGTGCAGCGTCGTCACGTGTCAGAGATCAGCTTGACAAAATGATACACTCCCAGCATTATCAAAAGCTGCTGCGTGAATCAATTGTGACAATGCGTAACGGCAGATATGTTGTGCCTGTTAAGGTTGAACACAGGGGTGAGGTGAAAGGCCTTGTGCATGACACGTCGTCAAGCGGTGCAACTGTTTTCATTGAGCCTGCCGGAGTTGTTGAGGCTAACAACGAGATCAAGGTTCTTCAAAGCAAAGAGCGTGACGAAATTGAGCGCATACTCACTGAGCTTTCCGAAGAAGCCGGCTCGTTTTATGAGGGCATCAAGGCAAGCTATGAATGTGCGGTTGAGCTTGATGTGATTTTTGCAAAAGCAAAGCTTGCCTACGATATGAAAGCATCGGCACCGCAGATGAATGACAAAGGCGTTATTAACCTGCGCTTTGCAAGGCATCCGCTCATCAACCCGAAAAAGGTTGTTGCAACCGATGTGAATCTTGGAATTGATTTCGACACGCTCATAATCACAGGTCCCAACACGGGCGGCAAAACCGTTTCAATCAAAACAATCGGCTTGCTGTCGCTGATGGCGATGTGCGGTTTGATGATTCCTGCCGGAGACAGAAGCGAGATTTCTGTTTTTGAGCACGTTTTTGCCGACATCGGTGATGAGCAGAGCATTGAGCAATCGCTTTCAACTTTTTCGTCGCACATGACGAATATTATAAATATCGTATCGCAGGTCAATGAAAGCAGCCTTGTTTTGATTGATGAGCTTGGTGCAGGTACTGACCCTGTTGAGGGTGCGGCGCTTGCAATGGCAATCCTTGAGCGTATCCACGAAAAGGGCGCAAAAATTGCCGCCACAACTCATTATGCAGAGCTGAAAGCATATGCACTGCAAACGCCGGGTATCGAAAACGGAAGCTGTGAATTTGACGTGGCATCCCTTCGGCCAACATATAAATTGCTGATTGGTGTACCCGGTCGCTCAAACGCCTTTGCAATTTCAAGCAGGCTCGGCATGGAAAACGGTATTATCGACCGTGCAAAGCAGCTTGTTTCAGATGAAAACGTATCATTTGAAAAAACTGTTCAGTCGCTTGAAGAAAGCAGGCAGGATTACGAAAAGAAAAAGGCAGAAGCCGAGCAAATCATGGTGCAGGCGGAAAAAGAAAAGCGGCAGGCGCAGCAATATAAAGACAGCATTGAGCAGCTTCGTGAAAAGGAGCTTGAAAACGCACGTTCACAGGCAATGCGCATTGTTGAACAGGCAAAGCGAAGTGCATACGCACTCACTCAGGAGCTTGAAAAGCTCAAAAAGGAAAGCGAAAAAAGCCGTGATAAAGCTGAAATGGCTCGCCGTGCAAAACAGCTCATGCGCAAAAGCATGGGTGAGTTTGATGAAATCACAAATCCTGTTGTTGAGCTCGGTGACGGAAAAGAATATGTACTCCCACGTCCGCTGAAGATTGGTGACGAGGTGCATCTTGTTGATATTGGCAAAAGCGCTCAGATCACAGCGCTTGAAAACAAAAAAGGCGAAATTGAAGTGCTTGCAGGCATCATGAAAATGCGCACCCCGGTTTCAAATGTCAGGCTGATTACCGATAAGCCGAAGCAAACCGCAAAAAAGCGTACTCCGGCAAAGCAAGAGCATATTTTCCGTCCTGCTGAGGGCGGTAAAAGTGAATGCGACCTGCGTGGCATGAATGTTGAAGAAGCCATTATTGAAATTGACCGCAGAATTGACTATTGTATGAGAATGGGACTCAGTGAACTTTCCATAATCCACGGCAAAGGCACAGGGATGCTGCGCAAAGGCGTTCAAGAGTACCTGCGAAAGCACAGATTTGTTAAATCGTTCAGGCTCGGCACTTACGGTGAGGGTGAAAGCGGCGTGACAATTGCAACCTTAAAATAAACAGAACAACTGCCCGAAGCTTCACGGTGAGCAATCGGGTGGTTTTGTTTTTATATGTACAGCAGAAAATCAGGCGAATTTTCGCTTCTATAATATAAATACGAATGATATTTGAATAATTTTGACTGATTATTACGAAAATGTAAGAATTAAATTACTAAAACATATTGAAATTTCAAAATATTCAGAGTAAAATGAACTCATGGAAAATTCAAGGTAAAAATAATTAATATATATTATTTCAATTTTCCGCAAAATCCCTAAAGAAAGAAGAATCAGCAATGAAGAAAACACCCAAACACTTATTAACCTGCATGATGATTGTCATCATGGCATTGGCGGCAATCCCTGCGCTCAACCTCATCGGGCTTGACACAGGAGTAACCGCAAGCGCAGCATCAACTCAGTTTGAATATGATTTTTGTGATGAAGAAAAAACTATAATCAACATCATAGGATATAAAGGTTCAAAATCCGTCAACAAGCTTGACATTCCGGCTGAAATTGACGGGCGCAAGGTTTATTCAATTGGCTGCGGTGCCTTTGAAGGGTATAA
>JAMPAE010000186.1 GCA_023667385.1 Ruminococcus sp. | reverse complement strand
GTTCACTGCATCTGCAAGTCCGCTGTTTATGTGTTTTTTCAGTTCCGGGTCGTCTGCAAAAATTTTTCTTGCTGCTGCCTGCGTTTGCCGAAGTGTTACCATGTCCTCAAGCAGGTTTGCAATCCGCATTTCCGGCAGCCCCGATTGCCTTGAGCCGAAAAAGTCACCCGGACCTCTGAGTTTCAAGTCCTCATCGGCAATTAAAAATCCATCATTGGTTCTGCACATGATTTCAAGGCGCTTTTTTGCGGTATCGCCTTGGGCGTCGCTGATTAATACGCATGAGGATTTTTCGCTTCCACGTCCAACTCTGCCCCTGAGCTGATGAAGCTGCGAAAGTCCAAAACGGTCTGCATTTTCAATCACCATCAGCACCGCATTCGGAACATCAATTCCAACCTCGATGACTGTTGTTGAAACAAGCAACTGAATTTCACCGCTTGCAAAATCGTCCATGACTTGTTTTTTATCCTTAGCTTTCATCTTTCCGTGAAGCAGCCCAACCTTGTAGCCAACAAATTCCTTGTTTGCCAGTTGCTTAGCATATTGCGATGCCGCAGTGAGATCGGCTTCACTTTCTTCAACAAGCGGACAGACTATATATGCTTGCAAGCCCTTGTCCAGATGCTTTTTCACAAAGCTGTAAACACGTTTATGATAGGATGAATCAACGGCATAGGTGCTGATTTTTTGCCTGCCCTTCGGAAGCTCATTAATGATTGATACGTCTAAGTCGCCGAAAATGATGAGTGACAGTGTTCGTGGAATCGGCGTTGCGGACATGACAAGCACATGGGGGTTCTGCCCTTTTTCGCTCAGTGAGCCACGCTGCCTGACTCCGAAACGGTGCTGTTCATCGGTTACAACAAGCCCCAGCGATACGAAATGAACGTCATCCGTGATGATTGCATGAGTTCCGATTAAAACATCAATTTCACCGCTTGCAAGCTGAGCCTTGACCTCATTTTTCTTTTTGGCAGTCATTGAGCCTGTCAGCAAAGCAACGTTGATTCCTTCCGGAAGCATGGAACACAAGGTTTTGAAATGCTGCGTTGCAAGAATTTCCGTCGGCGCCATCAGTGCGCACTGAAAGCCGTTTTTAACCGCTGAATAAATCACCGAAGCGGCAACAACCGTTTTGCCTGAGCCAACATCGCCCTGAACAAGGCGGTTCATCGGCTCACTTTTTTTCATGTCAGCAACGCAGTCGCTGATGGCTCGCTGTTGTGCTCCCGTCAGTTCAAACGGAAGTGTGGCGATGAAATCTTTGCTGTAATCCGTTTCTATGACAGCATCGGTCAGCTCACGGTTGCGCTTTCGCAGTTTTAGCATACCTGCCTGCAAAACAAGAAGCTCTTCAAAAATCAGGCGATGCTTTGCAATCTGTGCATCCTTTTCCGAAGCAGGAAAGTGGATGCTGCTCAGCGCATACTGCTCGTGACAAAGCTTATATTCACGCCTGATGAAATCGGGAATCGGATCCACACTGTTGCAGTTACGATAAAGAGCGAGCGCATTTTTCATGATTGTTTCAATCAATTTGGAGCGCAGCCCTGCCGTTTGAGGATAGACAGGGCGAAGCTTCAGTGTTTCACAAAACGGTTCAATCAATGGGTTGGTCATCTCCAAATCCTTTGACGGCGTTTCGGTAACTTTGCCGAGAAAGAAATATTCTTTGCCTGTTTCCAGCGCTTGGGCTGCGTATTTGTTGTTGAAAATCGTAATATGTAAAATACCGCTTTCATCGGTCACGGCGGTTTTGTATATTGTCATGCCACGCCTGATCATGTCGTTGTGAGGCGGATAGCCGACAATTGCCCTGACGCATGAAACTGCACCGGGCACTAAATCGGAAATTTTTGTTTGTGTGCTGAAATCAAGATAGGTGCGTGGATAAAAATGAACAAGCTCATATAAGTTGTGAACGTTGAGCTTTTCAAGCAGCTTGGCTCTTTTTTCTCCAACGCCTTTGATATATTGCACTGATGTGTCGAACTTATTCAGCTTTATCACCGTCCTTTTACAGTAAATCCTGATGTACCTCAAGAATCATGTTGTCAATTTTGATGTCAGTCAAAGCGCCGAACCTGAGCGCAAATCCCAATGCATGGTTCGGTACATTTGTGTGAATGTGCACCTTAATAATTTTATCATCCGGAACAATTGCAATGCTTCCGCCGATTTTTTTCAAATCCCTTTCAAGTGATGCAACAGGGAACGTGTTTGTTCTGTTGATGATAAATTCAGTGCAGTAGGTATAATCTGTTGATAAGGGCTTCTGCTTTGGCTGAGATGCCTTGCGGAAAGTTGCCTGGTTAACAGCGTCCTCGGCAGAAATCTGCTTGCCGTTGAGAACTTCGTTAACGGCACTGATGATCAAACAAAGTCCTTTTGCGCCGGAATCTTCAACGTTTGCGTTTGTCAGTTCGGCAAGTGTATATTTGGTTTCCTTGAGTGCTTTGTTGGTTTCTTCTGCGATTCTTTGCCATGCGGTGTCGAAATCTTCAGTTGTGAAAGAGTCGCAGGTCTTTTTTGCGGTGAGCACAATTGAAAGAATGGTGCCTTCATAAATCGGGTTGGAGAGAACTGATGATGCCATGTCAAGCGCAGCCCCAAAGGCACTGCCGAGCAAAGCGGTTGTCATGCCCAGTTCTTTAACACAGTCTGAAAAGCCCTTGAACAAAATTGAAAGGATAACGCCTGAGTTGCCCCTTGCGTTGCGAAGAAGTGTTTTTGAAAATTTTTCAAGTATCTCGGCAACGTGCTTGTCCTTATCGTTTTTGATGGCTTCAACGCCCGCTTTCATTGTTCGGGTCATGTTGGAGCCTGTGTCGGAATCCGCAACGGGGAACACATTCATCATGTCAAGTTCTGCACGATGAATAAGCAGCTTGTTATATCCTGAATATAAAGCATTGATGAGCTGTTCACTGTAAGTCATAAGTTTTCCATCCCTTTTATGTTAAAATCTTAGATGCTCCATGAATAAATGTTGGCAAACATATTGTTTTCGTTACCGTTACCCTCATATTGGATTTCACGTGAATAATATGCTATGCCGTATCTGTAGCATATTGGCAAAAATGGTTTATATTCATTGAAAACCTGAACAAAGGTCGATATATCAATTTTGCCACTTATAAAGTCAGAATATGCATTTGCGACGGTTGATTTTGAATCAATTGTGAAATTTGCCGCGCCATTTTGGGAAAAGAAAACCGATAAATCCATATTCGGCTTTAGCTTGGTTTCGCCTATATAAAGTTCGAAATCGCCTGATTTCAGCCGTGTTTTGTAATCGTCATATTCAATTTTTTCTGTTTTGATTGAGATGCCAACGCTTTCAAGCTGCTGCTCAATGAGCTTTGCACATTCAACCCTGCGTGAGTCATCTTTCGGAACAATTAAGTTAAGTTCCAGAAACTCAAAGTTTTTTGAGCGAAATTGGTTGTGGTCATATGCGAAAATGTAACCGCTTTTTTCAAGAAGTTGAGCTGCAAGTGTTGCGTTTGTGCCGAAGCTTTCCTGACCAAAGACACTCACTTCGCTCCAATCCGGGTTGAACGGAGTTGCGCAAGGCTTTGCAAGCAAATCATAAACGCTGCCTGCAATTATGCTTTTGTCAATTGCCGCAGCAATTGCGTTTCGCACGTTCATGTCTGAAAGCACTTCGCTTTGATTGTTTATTCCAAGAAAAACAAGGTTGTTGAGCGCAACCGGAACAGTGTTCGCATTGATCCGACTCCTATCTTTGTCGGAGCTCATGTCATCATATACAAATGAAAGATCGCCGATTTGGAGCAGATAAAGCTCATTTTCCGTTTCGTTGATGTCGAACAGCCGAATCTTTTCAAGTGCCATTTCCTCTGAGAGGGCATACTCCTTGTTGATGTTCAGTTGATAGGAGTCGCCGCTTTTTGAAATTGTATATCGTCCGCTGCCTGTCGGTATCTTATCTTCCGCCGTGCCCGCCCGCACAATCGGAAAGTCAAGGCAGTTGACAGCGTAAATGTCAGCTTTGTTCAGCGTGAATATTACTCCGTCGGTGCT
>JAMPAE010000185.1 GCA_023667385.1 Ruminococcus sp. | reverse complement strand
AAATTTTCAAAAATTTGCAAAAAAGTCGCAGAAAATATGCGAAAAGTTCCGCTTTCGGCGGATATAGTGAAAGCACTTTTTTAACAATTGCAAAGGAGCAAAAAAATTATGAAACCATTTAACAATTACGCAGAGACCAAGGCATACACGGAAAGAGAAAAAATCCCCGCAGGCGGTTACATATGTGTTATCAAAGCTGCCGAAGAAAAAGAGTATAACACGGCAAACGGCACTTTCAGAAACCTGCTGATTTCATTTGATGTCACCGAGGGCGATTTCAAAAACTATTATGCAAACGACTATCGCTCACAGCAGGGAGAAGACAAACGTTGGAAAGGTGTTGTGCGCCTGAGTGTTGCAACCGATGACGGCTCAGAGCGTGACGAATGGACTAAATCACGCTTCAAGGGCGCAATGGAAGCAATTGAAGAAAGCAATCCCGGCTATCATTGGGATTGGGACGAAGCTAAACTCAAGGGCAAAAAAATCGGTGTTCTTTTGCAGAACAGAGAATGGGAATTTAACGGAAACACAGGCTGGACGGCTCAGCCGCATTTGATTGTTTCGGTTGATAAAATCCGTGAGGGCAAGTTTAAAATACCGAAAGATAAGCCGCTTCAAGGTTCAGCGTCAACACAGGCGCAAACAAAACCGAAGCAGGATTTCGAGGAAATTGATGATGACGATTTACCGTTTTAAGGTGAAAGCCGAAAATGGATATTTTTGAAATCAAGTATGCACTTGAGCATATCACAATACTTGTCGATACCAGAGAGCAGAACACCGAACAGGCACGTTCAAGGCTTGAATCAATGAACAAGCCTTATGAACGCAAAAAGCTTGATTTCGGCGATTATTCGGCTAAATGCGCACTTGCTGACGGCGGGGAATTGGATTTTTCCGATTCCTTTGCCGTTGAGCGAAAAATGAGTATAGACGAGCTTTGCGGATGTTATTGCCGTTCACGGCAGCGTTTTACACGGGAGTTTGAAAGAGCAAAAGAAAAAGGGGCAAAGCTTTATCTTCTGATTGAAAATGCCACATGGGAGAACATCTATAACGGCAAATACCGCTCAAAAATGAATCCTGTTTCTCTCACTGCGAGCGTGCTTGCGTGGCTGTCGAGATATAACTGTCAGGTGATTTTCTGCAAAGCCGAAACAAGCGGAAAGCTCATCGGCGACATTGTATACAGGGAAGTTAAAGAGCGATTGGAAAGCGGGTGAAACAAAAATGGCAAACTCATTAAACGGCTTTATAAAGCTGCACAGGAAGCTTGTTGCCTGGGGTTGGTATCAGGATTATGTTGTTAAAGATGTGTTTTTACATTTGCTTTTGACGGCAAATTTCAGGGATAATCCCTGGCAGTCAAGAGTGTTGAAGCAAGGTCAGCTTGCAACAAGCTACAGGCATTTATCCGAAAGTTTGGGCTTTTCGGTGCAGCAAATTCGCACTGCAATAGGCAAGTTAAAATCAACAGGCGAAATAACAACCGAATCAACAAGCAAATATACAATTATAACCATTGTGAATTGGGAAGATTATCAATGTTCGGATGATTTGCCCACAGGCGAATTAACAGGCACATCAACAAGCGAACAACAAACGAACAACAAACAATCAACAAGCAATCAACAACAAATGAATAATGATAAGAATAAAAGAAATAAAAAAGAAATAAATAAAGAAAAAAATTCAGCCGCTGCGCCTGCACCGCCTTTGAGGGCGGACAGGCTTGCCGATGAAAAACCTGACCTGCACAAATTCAAGCCTGACGGAACGCCGCTGCCGAAAGCGTTGATTGACGCAGGTATAACATGGGCTGAATATTTGGAGATTAAAAATCAATGAGCTACATATTCAAAACAAATGATGTGTTTGACTTTGCAAATGTTGTGAACGGTCAGACCAAAGAAAAAGGCGGTGAGTTGTTTTTCAGATACTGCCCTTACTGCGGCGGAGGTAAAGCAAAAGACAAAAACACTTTTTCGGTGAACCTTGAAAGCGGAGCGTTTAAATGCTTTCGTGCTTCATGCGGTAAACAGGGACACTTCGTTGAGCTGGCTCGTGACTTCGGCTTCACGCTCGATTATGAAAACGAGAAAAAGCAATACAGACGGCTGCCTCAGCGAAAGCCCGTACCTACAGATTACGCAATTGAGTTCATGAAGTCAAGGGGTATCGGCAGGCAGACAACCGAACGATACCGCCTGACAACACAAAAAGATAACCCGAAAGTGCTTGTGTTTCCGTTCTTCGATGAAAACGATGTGCTGGTTTCGGTGAAGTACCGCAAAACGGATTTTGACAAAACACGGGATAAAAGCAAGGAATGGTTTGAAAAAGACACCAAGCCGATTTTGTTCGGTATGGCACAGTGCAAAGGCTTCAGCCGTTTGATAATCACCGAGGGGCAGCTTGATTCACTGTCGGTTGCCGATTGCGGTTTCAACAATGCCGTATCGGTTCCCACGGGTGCACTCGGATTCAGATGGCTTACCGCCTGTTGGAATTGGGTCATCAAATTCAAAGAAGTCATTGTGTTCGGCGATTTGGAAAACGGCAGAATGTCATTGATTGACGAACTGCAAAAACGCCTGCCGCAAAAAGTCAAGGCTGTTCGTCATGAAGATTATCTCGGCGAAAAGGACGCTAACGACATCTATCGCAAATACGGCAAAAGCGCAATTGAAAAATGCATCAAAAATGCCGAGGTGCAGAAAATCAAAAACGTCAAACAGCTTTGCGAGGTTGAAAAGGTTGACCTTGACACACTGCCGAAAATTAAAACCAACATCAAAGAGCTTGACCGACTTATCGGCGGCTTGATTTACGGACAGGTCGTTTTACTTTCCGGTAAGCGAGGGCAAGGTAAATCAACTTTCATGTCACAGCTTGTGTGCGAAGCGTTGGAGCAAGGCGAAAGCACTTTTATCTATTCGGGCGAGCTTGCAGATTATCATTTCAAGCGTTGGCTTGATTATCAGCTTGCGGGAGCAAACAACATTATCACGGAAATCAATGACTATGGTGATGATTCATATTATCTTGATGATGCAACCGTTGACAAAATCAGCACATGGTACAAAGGCAGGGCGTATATTTATGACAATAACTATCTGCCCGATGACGGCGAAGAATATGAAAGCCTGATAAACACGGTTGAAAACGTCATCAAGCAATACGGTACAAAGCTTATCTGCATTGACAATCTCATGACGGCAATGGACACCGTGACAGAACAGAACAACCTTTATTTGGCACAAAGCAACTTCGTCGGCAGGCTCAAAAAAATCGCAATCAAGCACAACGTTGTGATTATTCTTGTTGCACACCCGAGAAAAAGCAATCAGTCGTTTTCCAACGATGATGTATCGGGCAGCGGTGACATAACGAACAAGGTTGATGTTGTCATGAGCTATCAGCGTGACGAAAAGGATGAGACATATAACGGCAGGCTGAGTATCACAAAAAACAGGCTCAACGGCAAATGCGTGTCGGGCGATGACGCAATCGGCTTGATTTACAGCGAAAAAACAAAGCGCATAACCTCACCGTCAAGCGGCGTTCGTCATTACGGCTGGGAAATGCAAAGCGTTGAAACTGACGGAGAGGATTTATTATTTTAAATTTCAAACAGAAACGAGGAATTAAAAAATGCTGAAAATGACTTTAAAACGAGATGAATATATTCTCATTCACAAGGAAAAAGAAATTGAGCGGGTGAGTGATGAGGTTTGCGTGAACGAGGACGGCTCAATCATCGGCTTACTTTACATTGACAGTGTGAGCAAGCTCAGATTCAGATATTATACGCTCGGAGAAGTCGGAATTTTTACACGTGATTTTTATGAGCGTAATATTAACGGAGTTAATATATGACCCAAAAACAATTAGCCGAAGCAATAAACGAAAACCGGGAAATCACCTATAACGGTGCGCCGTATCGCTTCATAGGCTATCAGATGATGAGAAAGTCAGACGGCACGAAAACCTACAGTGCAGGACTGCTTGATTTGCGCAATGAGCGTACCGTTGTTTGGGTGGAGATGAATAAACTTCAG
>JAMPAE010000184.1 GCA_023667385.1 Ruminococcus sp. | reverse complement strand
GTAATCATTGCCGAACTCATCATTCAGCGCAATGCTTATTGCGTTTATAATTTCGTTAATCATTTCATACACCCTCCCAAGAATTTTTTCACTTTTGCTTCAAGCACGTGCGGTGCAATCGTCTGCAATTCCTGCTCGGAGATTTTGAGCATGAATCTGCCCTCAACAAACCCTTTATGATTTGCCGTTCGGTGTCCGTATTCAACATAGGAAGCATATTCAACCGGGTTCACGATTTCAGCAACAAACATATTGCCGACTTTCTTTATTTCAAGTGAGTCGGCATATTTGACAGCATTCGATTCATTACCGCTCTCTGCTTCTTCATGACTGTCCGCAGTCCATCCACGGCGAAGCGTGCCGCCCGTTTTTCCCATACTCGCAGGATATTGTCCTACAGGCGTACGCTTGATAACTTTTGTCAGAAGCCGTGCTGCAAGCTCTTTTGCACATCGTTCGATGAAAACATCAATATCACTCGGCTGAATCTGATTAAGCTGTTTTTGCAGTTTTTTCAAATCCTTTGCCGAAAACTTGCCCATTTTGCCCATTACGCCCACCCCCTGAACAGCTCAATCATAATCTCCTGATGAGTGGAATACACGGCAGGCTCACCGCTTAATGCGTATTCACCTGTTCTGCCGTTTTGACAAACAATAATTTTTGATCCGCTGCGAATTTCGATTTCAGGTGCGATAAAAAGCTTTGCACCAAGCGAAATCGCCGTTGCAGTTTCCGTCTGAACAACCGTATTTTGCTTTACAAAGGACAGCCTGCATGGTTCATTTTCAAACACGGTAACTTCCTTGTTCCGTGTGATTTTCGTTTTTTCGTCTTTGATTGGCTTATACTCTATGACCGTGCATAAACCGTCATAAGTGCTTTCAATTGCAGTTCTTGCAGCCGATTTCGCATGCTTCAACCTTTTCACCATCGAATCCTCCTAAAACACGAAAACTGCTCACGTCCGTTCGTCAAAAGATGATTGATAAGATTGTCAAGACGCTGCTCATCAGTCAGGCTTCCCTCGCCTGTTGCAAAAACGGTGTTTGTATCGCCGAGTTGAATCTGCTTAACAGCCGAGCTTGTTAAATCAAGGCAGTCCAGGTCACAGGGTGCAAATGTTTTCTTCATTCGCAAGAACTCTCCGACTGCCATGTCAATTGCAATTTTTTCTAAGCCATGTGGTATTTCCGATATATTGCAATCATTTTTGATGATTGCCTCAACCTTTTCCAAAGCAAATCTGATTACGTCATAATCACTGCCTATTATGTTGTAACCGAACGAAAGCAGCCTGTTTTTTACCTTTTCAATCATCGGGTTCACCGCCTTACTGCTTTGCTTCGGCTTCTTTGATAACGTTCAGAATCTCAGCTTTTTGCTTGGCTTCGCCCAAATCAATACCGTTCTGCTCTGCATACGCTTTCAGCTCATTTACTGTCATTTTGTCAATCGGCTTTGCGTCCGCTTCGCCATCAACCTTATAGTCCACGGCTTTCAGCTTATCTGCAAGAACAGTATCATTTGTTTCAAAAATGCCGTTCACAAACTTGCAAAGCGGGACATTATCAGCCTTATCCCAAAGCATATTAGGTGTTTTGGGCTTCTTTGTAACTTTAAACATACAAATTCCCCACTTTCTTTATTTTGAAGCAAGTCCTGTAATTGCGCCGTGAAGGAATGCCGGACCGTGAGCAAGACCAATCTGACCGTAAATCTGAATTTTATCGGAAGCACCGACTTTTGCAAGGTCTTCCTGAAAGAGAACTCCCTTGCCCGGTACTGCCTGAAATACAGGAGCAACGTGTGCCATATCTGCAACAAGAATGGCATCATTCGGCATAAAGCGATCCCAAACAACACCCATTTTGAAGAAGTCTGTTTCAAGCTCAGTGATGTTCATTCCGCCGACATTCTGTGTGGTCTGCATGTTTGCTTTAAACTGTTCGGCATAAAGATTTGTAATCATCTGCTTCTGATAAGCTCCGCAGAAAAGAACCATTTTTCCGAAGTAGGCGCCGTTGCCTGCCATTTCTCGGAAAAGCTGATCTAACATTGCTTTTGAAAGTGCGCCGTCATCTGCCGCAATTGATGTGCCTGTGTCAGAAGTGCAAAGCTCAAGCATACCTCTTGTTTTGTTCGGAACGTTAACTCCCGATGAGAGCTGATATTTGCCGTTAATGAATGAATACTCAACATCACGGGCAATTTTAATCAGCTTCTGCTGAATCTGCCATGCTTTTTCATCAGTTGGATTAGCTTGCTGTCCTGCTGTGTTAAGACCTGACATTCTTCCTGTGTTGCTCTGTTTTGCATATGTAAGGTCTATAACCTCCTGATGAATCTGAACAACATTCTTTTCCTGCTGTCTTGCGATGTGGCTTGCGGCAGGAGCTGTTGCTGATGCCTGCTCTGAAATTTCGGGCTGTTCGGCTTCGGGAAAGTCATAAAGAACAGCGGTCGGGAATTCAAAGTTGTCTGTCTGCTTGCCGCCTGACAAGCCGCCGATCATTGAAAGAAACGGAGTTTGTGTCGGGTCGGCTGTAAAAAGTTCACCTGCATAATTCGGTAAGTTCCATGAAGTACCGATACCTGTTACCTGTGGCATAATTTTTCACCTTTTTGGAATCTTTGATTCCATACCTTTCATAAATAATTTTTTCACATCAGGATAACGCCTTTTTCGGCGGCTTCCTGTTTGATTTTGATAACCTCTAACTGATTATTGTTTTTTCTTGCATCCGCAAGTCTTGTTTCATATCCCGCCGCCTCAGTTTCCGAAACGGTCATTGAAGCACCGGGCTGAAAACCTTTGAACTGCTGCTGTGTCGGAGGTGCAGTGTCAAACATATACGAATCAGATTTTTTCAGTTCTTCAAGCTGCTTATCAAGACCCGTAAGTTTACCTGATTCATCAAATTTGACGTTTTCCATGTTCAGCATTGCTTTCACGGCTTTGCTGTTTTTTGCTTTTACACCCGAAAGTGCAAGTTCAACGGCGTTATCAAGCTTGAGCTGATTAATTTCGGCATCATGAGTTTTCTTCTGATTGGCGTTCTGCTTTTGCAAATCCTCAATCTGCTTTTTCAAATCAGCATTGTCACCGCTTGATTTTTTCAAATCTTCAAGCTGTTTGTCACGCTCTCCGATTGTTGCCTCAAGTTTCTTCTTTGCTTCGTTTGTTGCATTGAAATCAGCTTTTGCAACAAAATTCTTACCGATTTCCGCTGATACTTTAGTGTCAATATCATCGGAATAGGCATCCGCCAGAATTGTTTTAAGCCATTCTAACATTCTCTTTTTCCTTTCTTCCTGCCTGTCCTTTTATTCCGGCAAGTCCCGGTATCGGCAGCGCTCGATTTGTTATCCGCCGAGCAAGCGGTATTTTTTGTATAAAAAAAGCACCCTGCATTTTGCAAAGTGCTTTAGTTAACTGTTAAGTTTTGACGTAAAAAAACCGCAATGATTTCTCAAAGCGGTCTTGAAAAGTTTTAAGATAAATTGGCAGGCGTGGCGTTCTCCTGCATCTCTCGGAATAAATCCTGTCGGTACCATCGGCGTGTGGATGCCACGAAATTGTCCACCTCAATTTATCCTATTTCTTATTCTATAAATATTTTATCATAGTTATTCGGCTTTGTAAAGAACTTTTTTAGTCCTCAAATATCTGTTGTATCTTTTATCCTCGACTTTTAAAAAAGTAATAATTGAATTTTTATAACAGTCGGGATCTTCTGAGGTTTTTAATCTTAAAATCAACTGGTAGTTTTTACCATTGTCATTGATATGCTTTAATACAAATGCTGTGTTTGGTTTGTTGGCTTCGAGAATATAGTCGGGGCTTTCGATGATTTCCTTTGCATATGTAAAATACCGTTCATAATCATTTGGATGCCGTTCTTTGATATGTTCAATTTGATTATCCGTTATAACGACCTCATCTGTGGTTATATCATCTGTAACACAGCTATATATCTTTTTATCAATCTTCCCTATATAATGCACATCTGAAACTCCTGAATCCTCATTTAATTCTATTATACCCAATTTCTCCGAATTGTCAACAAACCTCTCATACCACTGCTCATAAGTC
>JAMPAE010000183.1 GCA_023667385.1 Ruminococcus sp. | reverse complement strand
TTTTGCGATTGGTCTTGGCAAAAAAACACTTTTGGCAAATGTTTGCGGCTCTCTTGCCGATATGGTGCTCTTATCTGATTCAGCACTTGCAGTTGCAGGTGATGTGGGTAAAAACCTTGCTGTTTTACAGGCTCGCCCGGCATTAGGCCTATGGCTCGGTATGCTTTTCTATATGCTTCAGATATATCTTGATTTTTCGGCATATTCAGATATGGCAATTGGTATGGGAGAAATGATAGGCTTTCATTATAAAGAAAACTTCGATTATCCGTATTGCTCAAAAAGCGTTTCTGAATTTTGGCGCAGATGGCATATGTCACTCGGTTCATTTTTCCGAGATTATGTTTACATACCGCTTGGCGGAAACAGAAAAGGTATGGCAAGAACAATCTTCAATACGTTTGTGGTTTGGTTTTTAACAGGCTTATGGCACGGCGCAAGTTGGAATTTTGTGCTTTGGGGACTTTATTTCTTTGTGTTTGCAACACTTGAAAGGCTGTTCCTCAGTGATAAGCTCAAAAAAGCGCCGCCGTTTATATCAAGAGCCTACCTGCTGATAGTTGTCTATTTCGGTTGGATATTGTTTAAGTTCAGGAACCTTGGATTTGCGGGAACAGTGTTTAAAGGTTTGTTTGGTTTGAACGGCAACGGCTTCACAAACTTTGAGGTTAACACATTCCTAAAAAACAACATCGTTTTTCTTGTTGTTGCAATCATTGCAGCAACACCGTTGATGAAAAACATAGGCAAGATTATAACGTATTATGCGAAGAACAACCCGGAAGCTGCAATTTTCAATGTCACAAGAAAAATTGTTGTGCCTGTTGCATTACTGATTTTGTCAACTATGCTTCTTGTTGGTGACAGCTATAATCCATTTTTGTATTTCCAGTTTTAACACACATGAATTTGCATTATCTTAAGTGGGAGAGTCGCAAATGAAAGAAAATAAGAAAAATAAAAAGCACAGCCCAAAATATATAAGCAATGTGCGTAAATATATAAAATTGTATAAGGTGATTTTGCCGTCAGCGTTTTTCGGCATAATGATTATCGGAGCATTCATTGCAATGCTGATTCCGTTAAGACCAAGCTTTTCCGAGCAGGAAAAACGTGAGCTTACAAAGTTTCCGTCATTTTCGGTTGCATCGTTTTTTGACGGCACATTTTTTAAAGGTATCGACAAGTGGTATTCTGACACGTTCCCGATGCGTGAAAAGATGATTGCACAGGCAGGTAAGCTCAGCGAAATGAGGGGATTTGGAGACAGGCTTTACGGTTTTAATGATAATGTTCAGCAGACAATACCGTCACCCAGTATAAATAATGAACAGCCAACAGGTGAGACAACAACCGAGCCACAAACTGAGCCTGAAATTCCAGACCAAATGGGTGAGGTCACACAATCTCTTTCTAACATTGTTGTTATTGGTGACGCCGGCTATGAATATTGCTCGTTCAATCAGCCCGTTGCAGATAAATATGCTTCGGTGCTCAACAAAACCGCTTCAGCGTTGAAGGGTAAAGCTAAGGTATATTCAATGCTTGTTCCGACAAGTATTGATATTATGGTTTCTGATAATGTCAGAAAGGGCATAAACACGTGCGATCAGTCAGAAGTGATGGACTATATTTATAAATCACTGAATTCGGATGTTACCGCTGTGAATATTTTCAAAACCATGCGTATGCACAGAGATGAGTATATTTATTACCGTACAGACCATCATTGGACGGCTTTGGGTGCCTATTATGCTTATCAGGATTATGCAACAACAGCGGGTTTCAAGCCAAGATCTCTTGAGAAATTCACCAAAGAAAGCTACGGTGATTTCCTTGGCTCATTTTATAGTGACACAAACAACACTGCAATGAAAAAGAATCCGGATGAATTGATTGCATATGTTCCGGACTACAAAACATCGCTGAAATATACTGACACACAAGGCAGAACAATTGACTGGAAGCTTGTTAATGATGTAAGCAATTACGGTGTATCGCTCAAATACAGTGCATTTACTGCTGGCGATAACCCATTTACAGTTATAGATAATCAAAGCAAAGAAAGCGGAAAAACCTGCCTTGTTATCAAAGAAAGCTTTGGTAACGCAATAATTCCATATATTGTCGGTCACTATAAAACCGTGTATGTTATTGACTATCGCTATTATAAGCAGGGCTTTATTACGTTTGCAAAAGAGCATAATGTTTCAGACATTGTTTTTGTTAATAATATGTCAGCAGTCAGAGCTGACAAGCTTATCAGCAGAATGAATACAATTGCTCAATAAAATTTGAAAGGTGTATGCTTTATGGTTAAACACGTTGTTATGTGGAAGTTTAAACCGTTTGCCGAGGGAAAAACCAAAGAGGAAAATCTGCTTTATGTAAAATCAATGCTTGAAGCACTCCCCGAAAAAATTGATTTCATTCGTTCAATGGAAGTCAACATTAACGTTAACCCCAAAGAAACGATGTATGATGCGGTACTGATAAGCTCTTTTGATACGCTTGAAGATGTTGCCGCATATAGAGTACACCCCGACCACAAAGTGATTTCATCATATGTTTCACTTGTCAGAGAGGCAAGGGCAAGCGTTGACTATGAATGTTAATCATACTACAATTGAAATTTTTAACATTTTTTGAACTTTATTCAAAAGATACCGATGCAGCCTAGACGTATTGTTTAGAATAGTGATAAAATGTGGAAGTCAATCATTCAATTTAGGATGAAATATAACGTTTTTTGAAAGGGGATGGCTTATGAAAGCCACAGAAAGTGTAAAAAATTATCCTTCAACCCTGCGAATGTATACAAATTATACTGTCAGGGAAATCAGAAAAGTATGTAAAGAAATCGGTCCCCGTGCCTCAGGAAGTGCCGAGGAACGCAAAGCTCAGGAGCACTTTGCACAGGAAATGAATACTTGTGCAAGCAGTGTTGTAACCGAAGATTTTGATGTGCATCCTCATGCATTTATGTCATGGGTTGTCATCGACGGAATTTTGCTTTTATTAGCACTTGTTTTCTCATTTGTTAAGCTTCCGGTTGTTTCAACTGTGCTTACGGCTGTTGCATTGGTATGTTTGTTTGCTGAATTTCTCATGTATTGGGAATTTCTTGATCCGCTTTTTCCGAAAAAAACTTCATGCAACGTAATCGGCACAAGGAAACCAACAGGTGAAGTTAAGCAACGAATCATTTTCAGCGGTCACGTTGATTCAGCTTTTGAATGGACTTACACGCATCTCGGCGGTAAAAATTTGCTTTTTGCTGTTGGCATTTATGCCGTTGTTGGTATGTTCTATGTTCTTGCTGTTTCAATCATCACAATGATTAAATATGGTGCAGCAGGCGGAGATGTTGAAGGCTGGGTAAGAGTGCTTCAATTCATTCAGATTGCCTTTGTCCCCGGTTTCATTGCTGTTCTTTTCTTCACAAACTTCAAGCTGCCTGTAACCGGTGCTAATGATAACCTCACCGGTACTGTTGCATCAATCGCAGTGCTCAAATTCCTTGAAGATAACAACATTGAATTTGAAAACACAGAAGTTGTTGCAATGACCGCAGGCTGTGAAGAAGCAGGACTTCGTGGTTCAAGAGCATACACAAAACGTCACATCAAGGAGCTCAAAGAAATTCCGACCGTATTCTTTGGCATGGACACGTTGACAGATTATGATGATATTGCAATCTATAGCCGTGACATGACGGGAACAGTTAAAACCGACCCGAGAGTTTGCGCACTCATGAAAAAAGGCGCAGAACGTGCAGGGCTTGATGTGCCTTATTCATCTGTTTATCTTGGAGCATCTGACGCTGCCGCTGTTTCAAAGCTCGGAGTTCCCGCCGCAACGCTTGCAGCAATGAATCCCGGTCCGCCGAGATATTATCACACAAGAGAGGATCTTCCTGAAATTCTTGTTCCTAAAACAATTGAAAAGTGCCTTGACATCTGTTTGCAAACCCTTTTCATTTATGACGAAAAAGGACTGAAAGATAATTACGATGACGTTGATGTTTAAGTAAGGTTCAAATCCGCTTCTTTAATGGGGCGGATTTTTAATTATTAAGTTTTAGTAATTTGTCTTGAATTTACGATT
>JAMPAE010000182.1 GCA_023667385.1 Ruminococcus sp. | reverse complement strand
GGGGATTAAAAGAGTCAAGTAAACCTGATGCAATAGAGTTTAAATGGCTGTCCGGTGCTGAAGATGATGAAACTGAGTATACGTTAAGTATAAGTGAATCGAAAGATATGGTTAATGCAGAAACTTATTCATCTGCCGAAAACAGCATTAGCATATATAACTTGAAGGCGGCAACAACGTATTATTGGACTGTAAGCTCTGATGAAGATGTTTCTGATGTTTCAGAGTTTACAACAAGCGGAATATGTCCGAGAAATCTTGCTGTTGACGGAGTAACAAATGTGCGTGACCTTGGCGGCTGGGTAACCGAAACAGGAAAAAGAACCAAGCAAGGCTTGATCTATAGATGTGGAAGGCTGAATAAAAGCAGTGTTGAAAATGTAAAGATTGAAGTTACTGAAAACGGCATCAAGACCATGCTTGATAGTCTCAAAATTAAAACGGAAATTGATTTAAGAAAAATTGATAACGGTGAAATCGGTGCAATAACTTCAAGCCCGTTGGGAGAGCACGTTAATTATATTGCTTGTCCAATGGAGTGGGACGGTGACATTTTTAAAGATAACAAAGACATGATTTTGAAACTGTTTTCAATACTTTCCGATGAGGAAAACTATCCAATGATTTTCCATTGCAATATCGGAACAGACAGAACAGGTATGGTTTCTTATTTGATTAATGCACTTCTCGGTGTGGATGATAATGATTTGTTAAAGGATTATTTGTTTTCAAATTATGCAAGAATCGGCAGCCGAAGAAGCGCAGCTCAAATGCAAGAGAGCGGATATTATGTTGCTATCCATGAAGCTGAGGGCAATTCATTGAAGGAAAAGACATATAACAGTTTGGTTGAGCTTGGTGTGCCGTCAAATCAGCTTGATTCAGTTATTTCAATACTTTCAGAAAAATAAGAGAAAACGCTGAATTGATTACTGAAGAATATCAATACAGCAATTGTTGTTGAAAAAACTGTTATTTAATGCTATAATATTCAAATAAATTTTAAGATGAATTACAGAATCTGAAAGGATTGATTTCGATGAGCAGGAAAAAATGGTGTGTTTCTTCGGTTGATAAGGATAAAGCATCAGAAATTTCAGCTGAATACGGAATTGATCCTTTTTCTGCACTTTTGCTTGTCGCAAGAGGTATCACCGAAAGTGAGCAGATTGAGGATTTCTTTGCTGATGATTATGCTTTTTCTGATCCGTTTGAAATCAAAGATATGGATAAAGCGGTCGACAGGATACTCAGTGCAATTGACGGCGGCGAAAAAATTGCAATTTACGGTGATTATGACGCTGACGGTGTGACCTCAACCTCAATTTTGTTTCTTTTTCTTGAAATTATCGGAGCAGATGTAACCGCTTATATACCGGACAGAAATGCTGAGGGCTATGGTTTGAACATCGGTGCAATTGATAAGCTGCATGAGCAGGGCATAAGCCTTATTGTAACTGTGGACAACGGCATATCGGCAATTCCTGAAGCGGAACATATTGCTGAGCTTGGAATGGATTTGGTTGTTACCGACCATCACAAGGTTGGCTCAAGGCTTCCGAAAGCGGTTGCCGTTGTCAATCCGCACAGAAAGGATTGCCAGAGCACTTTCAAGGATTTTGCAGGTGTCGGTGTTGCGTTTAAGCTGATTTGTGCGCTGTCAGACGGTGAGCATGAAGAAGCTCTTGATTCCTTTGCAGATTTAGTCACAATCGGTACCATCGGTGATGTTGTTCCGCTCATCGGTGAAAACAGAGCACTTGTAAAATACGGACTTCGCAAAATTAACAATGGCGCAAGTTGCGGACTTGACACCTTGCGTGAGTCCTGCATCAATTCAGGAAAGCGGCTTAACGCAACAAGCGTGGCGTTTTCTCTTGTGCCAAGAATAAATGCAGTCGGCAGAGTTGAAAAAGCAAGTGAGGCGTTCAGATTGCTCATCAGCGACAGTTCTGAAGAAGCAGTCAGACTTTGTGAAAAAATTGAAGCTGCCAACGCTGAGCGTCAACGTCTTGAACATATAATAACAACCGAAGCTGAAAATCAGCTTCTTGAATATCCCGAACGTATCTATGACAGAGTGCTTGTTTTTGACGGGCAGGATTGGCATGGAGGTGTAATCGGAATTGTTGCCGCACGTTTTGTGGAGCGCTTCGGCAAGCCATGCATTATCATCACAAGTGATGGTGAAGATGCAAAGGGTTCAGGCAGAAGTATAGAGGGCTTTTCCCTTTACGATGCAATCAACAGTTGCTCGCCGATGTTGACTCATTTCGGCGGTCACACTCTTGCTGCAGGCTTTGGAATCAAAAGTGCAGACATTGACGCTTTCAGAAAGGCGGTTAATGATTATGCGAAAACAGTTGAAATGCCGTTTGCAAAGGTTGACATTGACTGCCGTTTGCGGCCGGAATTTATTTCTGCTGACATTTTGCCTGTGATTGACTCATTAGAGCCGTTCGGAGCAGGTAATCCGCAGCCGCTTTTCGGGCTTTTTTCAATGAAACTGCTTGGTGTGCAGCCAATCGGCGGCGGTAAACATATCAGACTCACGCTAAGCCGTAACAATACTAATATCACGGCTTTGAAATTCGGTGTATCAGCGGATAAGTTCCCTTATGTTAAAGATGATGTGATTGACCTTGCAGTGAGACTTGAAAGAAACGAGTACATGGGTGAGGTTAAGGCGAGTATATATATAAAGGACATCAGGATGTCAGGCACTGACGATGAGAAATACCTCAAGAGTGTCAGGCTTTATGAAAAAATCAAGCGTGGTGACAGGCTGTTGCAAAAAGAAGCAGCTTTTGCCATACCGGACAGGAAGTTTGTTGCCGAGGTTTATCGTTTCATCTGCGCAAACGGTGGCTGGTGTTTTGACACAGACGTTTTATGCTATCGTTTGGGTGACAGCGGCGCAAATGCCTGCAAGGTGCTTGTGAGTATTGATGTTCTTTGTGAGCTTGGTATTTTTAAACGGCAAGGTGAAGAAATCACTGTTGCAAACACATCGGTTAAAGTAAATCTCGATGATTCAGAGCTTTTGAGATATTTAAAAAGTTTAGCTTAACTTTTTGGAGGCGTATTCTAAATGCAGGAAGAGTTTATTGAAGGAGAATATGACTGCGGTTTTGAAAAGCTGCTCGATTCCATAAAAAATAACAATTTTTCGCAGGCTGATATAGATCGTGTGATGAAAGCTTATGAGCTTGCTTCATCGGCTCACAGTGGGCAGAAAAGGCGCTCCGGCGAGCCTTATATAATTCACCCCGTTGCGGTTGCGCAAATCCTTGCAGATATGTGCATGGATGCGGATTCAATCTGTGCTGCACTGCTTCATGACGTGGTTGAAGATACGGAATATACAGCCGAGCAAATTCGTGCAAAGTTCGGCGAAACGATTGAGCAACTTGTTGACGGTGTAACAAAGCTCGGACAGATTTCCGTCAACGCAAGTCAGGAGGAACAGCAAAACGAAAATGTCCGAAAAATGTTCCTCGCCATGTCAAAGGACATTCGTGTTATCATCATAAAACTTGCCGATCGTGTTCATAACATGAGAACACTGCGCTTCATGCCTGAGGAAAAGCGCAGATACAAAGCAAGAGAAACGCTTGAAATCTATGCTCCGATTGCACACCGCCTCGGTATTCGTGCATTTAAGGAGGAACTTGAAGATCTTGCAATCAGCTTTTTGGATCCTGTTGCTTACAAGGAAATTGCTAATACCCTTGAAACGCAGGTTGAATCCAGGCAGTCTTTTTTGGAAAACATCAAAACTCAAATTGGTGAGCGAGTTTTAAAAGAAGTGCCGAATGCGCACATTTCCGGCAGAATCAAATCGGTTCACGGTATCTATAGAAAAACATATATGCAGGGCAGAACAATCGACGAAATTTATGACATTTATGCCGTCAGAATCATCGTGGATTCAGTTTTTGAATGCTATTACAGCCTTGGAATTATTCATGATATGTATAATCCGCTTCCGGGAAGATTCAAGGACTATATTTCAACACCAAAACCGAATATGTATCAGTCACTGCACACAACCGTCATCGGAAAAGACGGAATCCCGTTTGAAGTGCAAATCAGAACATGGGAAATGCACCAAACTGCC
>JAMPAE010000181.1 GCA_023667385.1 Ruminococcus sp. | reverse complement strand
AGCTATGAATGTAAAGGCTCTGTCAAAATCGGTGACGTGACTTTCAAGTGCTATTCCGACAAAGCTCACGGCAAAGAAACTATGACCGAGGCACTTGAAAATTCCTGCAACACTTATTTCATAAATCTGCTTGAACAAATCGACGCTGACTATCTGCTTGCGCTTTGCCGAAGCCTTGGTTTTTCAAGTTCAACTGAAATCGCAGATTCAATCATCGCCGCAAAAGGTGCCCTGCCGCAGAATAAAGACCTGTTATACCCCGGAGAAAGAGCCAACTTTTCATTCGGTCAGGGCAAGCTGCTTGCAACGCCGATTCAAATGCTTTCGGCTTATCATGCGCTCGCAACCGGCAACTACGTTTGCCCCACGGTGATTTACGGAACAGCAAACGCTGACGGACTTATCAAAACACAATCAAATCCGCAAACACGCAAAATTTTCACTGCAAAAACAGTTAAGACAATGCGAGAGATGCTTTCAAGCGTTGTTGAAAACGGGAATGCACAAAAAGCGCAAAGTGAGCTGATGAAGCTTGCCGGAAAAACAGGAACAGCCCAAAGCGGAATCTATAAAAACAAAATTGAGGTTTGCCGAACATGGTTTTCGGGCTTCTTTCCTGCTGAAAATCCGCATTACATCGTCATCATTCTCAACGAGGACGGCGAAAGCGGAAGCACCGACTGTGCACCTGTTTTCAAAAAAATCTGTGAGGGAATTGTTGGCGAAGATTAAGCATACGACAACTCTCATCAAATAATTTATTAAATTTAAGTTACAATTGTTGAAAAACATCGCTTATTCAAGTATAATTATCATTACATTCATGCAGGGAAGTGAATTTATGACAACTGAATTTGATTTCAAAAAGAGCTTCGGAGAAAATATATGCAGGCTTCGCAGAGAAAAAGGCATAACACAGATTCAGCTTGCGGAAGACCTGAACTACAGTGACAAAGCTGTTTCAAAATGGGAACGTGGCGAAAGCGTTCCTGATACATATACAATTTTAAAGATTGCCGAACTGTTTGAGATTTCAACCGATGAACTGCTCGGCAGAAAGATAGAATCGGTGAATAATGCGGTAAACACAGCTTTGCCAAAAAGAAAATTCACCTTTGAGCCAAAGCAAACGTTCATACCACTGATTTCAACCGTCGGCGTTTATTTTCTCGCCTCCATTGTGTTCTTCATTTTGAAAAACATCAACATAACTTCTGATTTTGCATGGAAAGCGTTCGTTTATGCAACCCCTGCCGCCGCAATTGTGATTACTGTTTTTGCGTCAATGTGGTGGAAGCTGAAATATCAGTGTATGTGCGTTTCTGCAATCATTTGGGCAATCGGAGCCGCAATATATTGCTCGTTTTCATCACAGAATTTCGGCTACATCTTCCTCCCCTGCGCAATTTTGCAGTGTGTGTGCATCCTGACCTATGTGTTTGTCTATTTCCTCATCAAAAGCAACCGCTCATCCGATAAAAGCAGTTAACTTACGGCACAAAACCAATCCCCGACTTTGCAATGCAGTCGGGGATTTTTTTACTATTCATATCTGGCATCGCCGCCGTCTGCTTCAAACAAATCTATCAGCGTAACACCCAAAACTTTTGACAATCCGTAAAGCTCAATGTCGGTGACTGTTCGTGACATATCCTCAATTCGGGAAATTGAGCCTCTGCAAATATAGATGGCCATGAGCTCCAGTTTATCAGCAAGCTCCTGCTGACTCATTTTCTTCGCTTTTCTGATTTTTTTGACGTTTTTTCCAACCATATTCATTTGTTCGCCGTCGATAATTCTTGCCATGTTTAAACCTCACTTCAAAAAATGTCTTGACATAAGACATTTTTTATGATAATCTAACAGCAAGATTATTCTGTCCTGTTATAGGACAAAATATGATTATTACTAACAATTCATAAATTTAGATAAAAAGGTTATTTATCACAAAATTTATACTCAAGCGTACTCCAAAATACTTTGCTTTCTCCACATCCCATAAAAAACAGAAAAGACCTGAACCTTGAGTTCAGGTCTTTTCTGCATCAATTAAAAAAATCAGTTGACAAAACAAAGCCCAAGTGTTATAATAGCACTCAATCAATCGCTTTAAAGATTTAAAGCGTCAAACAGAGGTGTAACAACATGGAAAAAAGAAAAGGTAATCTTATGACCGTCAGAACCGACGTCAAAGTTCTTGATGCAACAATCCGTGATGGCGGTCTTTGCAATAATTTTGAGTTCAGCGACGAATTTGTCACCGAGCTTTACAAAACAAACATCAAAAGCGGCGTTGACTACATGGAGTTTGGCTACAAAGCCAGCCGCCAGCTTTTTAACGAAGAAGATTACGGCAAATGGAAATTCTGCAAGGAAGAAGATTTGCGTGCAATTGTTGGTGATAATGTTTCCGACATGAAAATTGCCGTCATGGCAGATGTTGGCAGATGCGATTTTAAAACAGACTTTCTGCCGAAAAGTGAAAGCGTAATCGACATGGTTCGTGTTGCTTGCTATATTCATCAGATTCCGTCTGCAATTGAAATGATTGAATATTTCCACGAGCTTGGATATGAAACCACGTGCAACATCATGGCAATTTCACAGGCAAACTCAAATCAGATTGATGAAGCGCTCGAAATGCTCTGCAACTCAAGCGTTGACGTCATCTATCTTGTTGATAGTTACGGATCACTTTATCCCGAAAACGCATCTGACTTTGCAAAGGTTTACATTGAAGCTGCCGAAAAGGCAGGCAAAAAAGTCGGATTCCATGCGCACAACAACCAAAACCTCGCCTTTGCAAACACAATCGAAACCCTCTCTTACGGCGTTTCATATCTTGACGCAACCGCACAGGGCATGGGCAGAGGCGCCGGCAACTGCGCAATGGAATTGCTTCTTGGCTTTTTGAGAAACCCGAAATACAACCTCTACAGCCTGCTCAGCTTCATCGAAAAATATATGCTGCCGCTCAAGGAGCAAGGCGTTGTTTGGGGCTATGACCTGCAATATATGTTCACCGGTCAGCTTAACCGCCACCCAAGGGAGGCAATGATATTCACATCCGCAAAGCGCAGCGACTACTGCGAATTTTACAAATCTCTGCTTGAAAACGACTGATGACGGTATTGCGCTCAAATCAGCGCATTCATCAAATTTATACCCGCACAGAAAGTCCCACGGAATTTCAGTTCCGTGGGATTCATTTTATTTTGCTTTGACGTTTTTCACTGCACTAAATGCACTGTAAACATTCTTGCCGTCAACAGTTTTGTAAGCTCTGACCTTGAAATAATAGGTGCTGCCCTTTTTGAGGTCTTTCTTTGTGTACTTCACTGTTGCATTCTTTTTGATGGTGGTAACTTTTTTGTATTCGCCATCCTTTTTCGTTGCCATCCAAACTTCATAGCCGGTTGCGCCTGAAATCTTGTTCCAACTGAGTGCAGCCTGCTTTGTGCCTGCGGTTGCTTTGAGGGTTGGTGTTGCAGGCTTGGTTGCGGTTGTCAAGGTTGGATATGATGCACTCCAGTAAGTTGTTTTGTTTACGGTTGTGTATGCTTTGACAGCATATTTATAGCTTGTGCCGGCTTTGAGCTTGCTGACTGTGTAGTTCGTGTTCTTTGTGTCAGTAATCTTGACCCACTTTTTGTTTGCAGTGTCATATTTATAAACTCTGTAGCCTGTTGCACCTGCAACCTTTGACCATGTGAGCTTCACCGATGTTGTTGTTTGCATTGCTTTGAGAGTCTTGACATTTGCAGGGATAATGTTAAAATTCAGTGTTTTTGAGCCGGTGTAGCCGTTCTTTTCAACGCCTTTAATTGTAACTGTTGCCTTGCCTATTTTGGTATTGTTCTTATATGAAACAGTATAATGCGTTCCCGCCTTGAGGGTTGTTTTTCCGTTTTTGACTGTCAGTGACGGCTTAACTGCTTTGCCTGTGTAGGCTGCATTTTTCACGCTGAAAGTGCAGGATGTGATTTTTGTTGTTTTCAGTTTTGCAATTGACTTTGTTTCAGTTGCCGAACATTTTGAGCAAGTTCTTGTTTGTTTGCCTGTTGCTGTGTAAGTAGCCTTCTTTGTGGTTTTCCATGCACCCCATTTGTGACCCGTTGCTTTAA
>JAMPAE010000180.1 GCA_023667385.1 Ruminococcus sp. | reverse complement strand
ATTTTGCGCTCTGAGGGCGGATCGGCAGAGCTTACGGATGAGCTTGAAAAAGCGAAACTGAATTTTGAAGATGTACACACTTATATAGCCCACGGAAAAACGGCTAATCGCATCTTTTGCAACAGCGATTACATCGTTTTTGCCAGCGGAAGCTCCGTTGACTTCTTTTTTGAAAGCGGCGGAATGATAAACTCGGCTGTTCCTGTTTGCATTGGAGAAGTGACGGCAGAAAAGCTTCTGCAGCACACCGATGCGCCATTTCTCACGGCAAAAGAGCACACGGCAAACGGAATAATTGAAATAATAAAGGAGAATCACAGATGAAACGATTCAGAAAACTGCGCCAAAATGAGCAGATGAGGCGCTTTGTGCGTGAAAACAGCGTCAGCATTGGCGATTTGATATATCCGATTTTTGTCATTGAGGGCGAGAATATCAAGGAACCGATTGATTCCATGCCGGGGATTTTTCGCTATTCACCTGACAGACTTGGCGAGGAGCTTGAGCGTATTTCCGCCGCAGGGATTCAGGCGGTGCTGATTTTCGGCATACCGAAAGAAAAAGACGAGGTTGGTTCGGGTGCATATGATGATAACGGTATAACCCAAAACGCAATCAGGCTCATCAAAGCACAGTGTCCAAGCCTGCTTGTGATTGCGGACGTTTGTCTTTGTGAATATACATCGCACGGACATTGCGGACTTGTTGACGGCTGTGAAATTCTCAATGATGACACACTGCCGCTGCTTGCAAAAATGGCAGTTTCGCTTGCAAATGCAGGCGCAGACATTGTTGCACCGTCAGACATGATGGATGGCAGAGTTAATTCAATCCGCACTGCACTTGACGAAACCGGTCTTATCAATGTTCCCATCATGAGTTACAGCGCAAAGTTTGCTTCGGGCTATTACGGACCGTTTCGTGATGCCGCAGGCTCGGTTCCGCATTTCGGTGACAGAAAAAGCTATCAAATGGACACAGCAAACGGCAGAGAAGCCATGCGTGAAATTACCGATGACCTTGATGAGGGCGCAGATTTAATCATCATTAAGCCTGCCTTGGCTTATATGGACATTCTGAAAACCGCAAGAGAGCGCTTTGATGTTCCTCTGATTGCGTATAACGTCAGCGGTGAATATTCAATGGTGAAAGCGGCTGCTGAAAAGGGATGGATTGATGAGCAGCGCATTGTCATGGAAAACATGATTTCCCTCAAAAGGGCAGGCGCAGACAGAATTATTACATATCACGCACTTGACATTGCGAGGTGGCTTTCATGCTGAACACAAAAAAATCACAAGAGCTTTTCAATCAGGCAAAAGAATATATTCCCGGCGGAGTCAACAGCCCTGTGCGTGCTTTCCGCTCGGTGAACCGTTCTCCGCTTTTCATTGAAAAAGCAAAGGGCGCATATATTTTTGACGAAGACGGTAACCGCTTTATTGATTATGTTTGCTCATGGGGACCTGCAATTTTGGGCCATGCTCATGAGCAGGTTGTTGACGCTGTCAAAAATGTCTGTGACGGCGGACTTTCATTCGGTGCACCAACCAAGCGTGAAACAGAGCTTGCAAAGATGATTATTGATGCGGTTGAAGCCGCCGAATCCGTTCGCCTTGTTTCAAGCGGGACGGAAGCCGTGATGAGTGCAATCAGGGTTGCCCGTGGCTACACAAAACGCAGCAAGATTGTGAAATTCAAGGGTAACTACCACGGTCACAGCGATGGCTTGCTTGTTAAGGCAGGGTCGGGCTTGCTCACTCAGTCGGTGCCTGACAGTGCGGGGGTTCCGTCAGGGTACGCCGAAAACACGCTGCTTGCAGATTACAACAGCGAGCAATCGGTGCAGGCGCTTTTTGATGCCAATAGTGCGGACATAGCCGCAGTTGTGGTTGAGCCTGTTGCCGCAAACATGGGTGTTGTGCCGCTGAAAAAGGGCTTTCTTGAATTTCTTCGTGACATCACAAAAAAGCACGGTGCACTGCTGATTTTTGATGAAGTCATAACAGGCTTTCGCATTGCATATGGCGGAGCAGGGGAGAGATACGGCGTTGTTCCGGACATGGTGACGCTTGGCAAAATTGTTGGCGGAGGAATGCCGCTTGCCGCATACTGCGGAAAAAAAGAGATTATGAGCTGTGTTGCGCCGCTCGGTTCGGTTTATCAGGCAGGCACGCTTTCGGGCAATCCTGTTGCGGTCACTGCGGGGCTTGAAACGCTGAAAATCCTCCGTGACAATCCGCAGATTTACGCTGATATTGACAAAAAAGCCGCCATGCTTGAACAAGCATATAAAGCCAAAGGCTTGAGTGTGAACAGGGTAGGCTCATTGCTGAGCGCATTTTTCACAAAGGCGAAAGTGACCGACTATGAATCTGCGCTGACATCAGACACAGAAAAGTTTGCCGATTACTTCAGGCAGATGCTCGAAAGCGGCATTTATGTTGCACCGAGCCAGTTTGAGGCAATGTTTGTTTCTGCCGCTCACAGTGACGATGACATCGCCAAAACGGTTAAGGCGGTTGAAGCTCTGACAATATAAAACAACAGCAGACACGATGAATTTACGTTGTCTGCTGTTTTCGTTTTTTTATGTTATTATGCATCAAGCATTACGCCGCCGAAAGGTCTGATGCTGAGCACATAGCACGCATCATCGCCAAACAGTGCATTCATAGCGTTTTTATATTCTTCAAGCAATTCATTTGGAACAAAAGCCTGAATTGTGCCTGCGAAGCCGCCGCCGTGAACTCTCCATGCGCCCTTGCCCTTGAGAATTTCCTCGCTGACCGCAAGTGCAAGTGAAAGCGGCTGCTTGGTCGGATATTTATTGGTGAACACATTCTGGTTATACATATATGATGAAAAACCGCTTTCGGTGATTATGCTTTTGAACTGCTCAAAATCTTTTGCTTCAAGGGCGGTGACAAGTTTCACAACACGCTCATTTTCACCGAAGAAATGCATTGCTCTGATGACTGCTCTTTCGCCGAGCTTTTTGCTGATTGCGGCAGCATCGGAAAGCACAGCTTTTTTGTCAACCTCACGCAGCACCTTTTTGCCAAAGAAGCCTGCAACAGCTTCCATCTCGCTTCTGATGGCTGCGTAATCATCAGTGAGGTCGGAGTGATCGCCCTTTGTGTCAACAATGCAAAGGGAATGTCCACTCGATGCAAAATCAAAGTCAACCTTTTGAATCACAGGCTTTGACGGGTCTGCAAAGTCGATTGTAACAAATCCTCCGACTGAGCAAGCCATCTGGTCAAGTAGTCCGCAGGGCTTGCCGAAGTAAACATTTTCTGCATATTGTGCAATCTGAGCAATTTCAACCGGGTCAATTTTGCCGTCATTGTAAAGATAGTTGAGCATTGTGCCAACAAGAACTTCAAAAGCTGCCGATGATGAAAGCCCTGAACCGCTGAGCACCTTTGATGCGGTCGCAGCGTCAAAACCGCCGATGTTATAGCCAAGTTGTTTGAACCTTGCCATTGTACCCCTCACAAGTGCACGGCTTTTTCCGAACTCCTGCTCATTGACGTCAAGCTCATTTGTTGAAACAACGTCCATCGGGTACCCGGCAGATTTGATTCTGACAATGTTTTCGTCATTTTTTGATGCAACTGCAATTACGTCAAGGCTGATGCCCGCTGCAAGAACTTTACCGTGGTTGTGGTCGGTGTGGTTGCCGCCGACTTCCGACCTGCCCGGTGCAGAAAAAAGGCAAACCTCACGCTTCATTTCACTGTCAAAAAATTCCGCAAAATCAGCAAGTACTTTCAGATAGCGTTCATATTGTTCTTCATATTGAGCCGGTGTATAAACAAGGGAGAAAGCATTGTCAAGCTGCTTTTCCTCAAGCAATTTTTTCATGTTTGTGTAATTTGTCAAAGTAATCAACCTTCCTTTATGTTAATCTTCATTTTGAGTTTTTTTCTTTGAGCCAACAGTGATGCTTATCACGCCGTTGAGCCCCAAAATCACAATGCCCGAAAGCAGGAACAGGAACACGAACGGCAAAACAAAGCTTGCAGACATCGGATTATAGACATTGTGACCAATCAGCGTATAGGAAAACAGCTTATATGAAAAGCCTGCAAACGCAGCTTTTATAAAGAAAGTTCAGAAAACCG
>JAMPAE010000017.1 GCA_023667385.1 Ruminococcus sp. | reverse complement strand
TCAAGGTCATATAAGGTTCTCTGCTTGATACGCTCAGCTTCAAGCAGCTTGCCCTCGCTTGTAAATTCGGCAAACCTATCTTCCATTTCAGCTTTGATTTCCCTGAGCGCACGGTCAATTTTTTCGGGGCTGACAACATAATGTGAAGCAGGATAAATTGCAATGTGCGAAAGTGTTGCCTTGATTTCGCCTGTCAGCGGATTGATTTCGCAAATACGGTCAACCTCATCGCCGAAGAATTCAACTCTGATTGCGGACTCACTTGAATAGGCAGGAAAAATTTCAACAATATCTCCTCTGACACGGAACTTATTTCGGATGAAGTTTATGTCATTGCGCTCATACTGAATCTCAATCAGCTTACTGATGAGCTCATCTCGGTTCTTTTCCATGCCGGGACGCAGAGAGATAACCATGCTGCGGTAGTCGATCGGGTCGCCGAGGGTGTATATGCATGAAACACTGGCAACGATGATGACATCCCGCCTTTCCGAAAGCGCAGAAGTCGCCGAGTGGCGCAGCTTATCAATTTCTTCGTTGACAGCAGAATCTTTTTCAATGTAGGTATCGGTTGTGGGTATATACGCTTCAGGCTGATAGTAGTCATAATATGACACGAAATATTCAACTGCGTTTTCGGGGAAAAACTCACGAAACTCGCTGCAAAGCTGGGCTGCAAGCGTTTTGTTATGAGCTAAAACCAAAGTTGGCCTGTTAACTTTTTCAATGATGTTTGCCATTGTGAAGGTTTTTCCTGAGCCTGTGACGCCCATGAGCGTCTGCTCGTTATACCCTTTGTTCAGGCCGTCAACCAGCGCATCAATCGCTTCCGGCTGGTCACCTGTCGGTTTATATGAAGAATGAAGAACAAACTTATCCATTTCTGATACCGACGGCTGCAACTGAAAATACAGCCTGTCCTTTTCATTAAAATTTTATTGTGCAGTGGTGGAAGCTCAAATCAGCACATCAGAAAATAACATCGTCCTTATTAAGATGTACAAACATATGTGCAGTCTTGTCTGACTGACTCATTGCAAAATGAGCATCATCTGAAATGATGATATGATCCAGCAGAGCTATGTCTAACGTGTTGAGAAAATCTGCAACACTGCACGTTGCAGCAACATCAGCGCTTGAAGGGGCAGCAATGGCATTCGGATGATTGTGCACCAAAATTACACCTGTTGCATTTGTTTCAAGCAAAACCGAAGCAATTGAACGCAAATCAAAGGTTGCGTTGACAAGGCTGCCCTCTTTGAGCATACGCTCGGCAATCAGCCTGTGAGCGCTGTCAAAGCACAAAAGATATACCATTTCTGTCATCGCTCCAATATATTTCGGTCTGACATAATCCACAACCTCTTTAATTGTCATAAGCGAGGGGTTTCTTTGGGCAAGATCTGCTTCATATCGTTTATACACGGGCAAAAGCATATTAATCAGGCAAGCGGCGTTATCTGTCATGCCCTTAACCTTTCTTAAATCTTTAACATCCGCCCTGAGAACACCTGAAAATGAGCCAAAGCGTGAAATCAGCTCGTGCGCAATCTCATTGGTATCTTTATATGGTATGCCGAAAAACAACAGCATTTCAAGCACATTATGATCCGCCATGCCACGCAGTCCTGTTTCATAATATCTCTGTTTAACCTTCTGCCGGTGTCCTTTATGAATATTATCCTTTGCTTTGTCTGCCACAGTCAACCCTCCTTCAAAAAAAGACTGCTCCATTATATAATGAAGCAGCAATCTTTAATATGAATGAATCAAATTGAAATCTCCAGTGCCATTTTATGCATACTCAAATCAATACTCTTCTTCATGTTGAGTGCTTCAAAAATGTCAAAATCCATGATCTGTTCTTTTTGAATTGCAACAACTCGATTTCCAATGCCCTCTTTAAGAAGCTGAACAGCATGATAACCCATCTGGCTGGCAACAATTCTGTCTCTTGATGACGGAGAACCGCCACGCTGAACATGACCGAGGATTGTTGCTCTGCTTTCAACGCCGGTTTCAGCCTGAATGCGTTTTGCCATATCTTCAACGCCGCCGATTGCTTCGGAAACCATGATGATGAAGTGAACCTTTTCACTTCTCTGAGTTCTCTTCATGCGTTCAATAACATCACGCTCAAAATCATAAGGAACTTCCGGAATCAAAATTGAGGTTGCACCGCAGGCGATACCTGTTGAAAGAGCAAGATAACCTGCGCCTCTGCCCATGACTTCAACAACTGCACATCTGTCGTGTGATTCGGTTGTATCTCTGATTCTGTCAACCATTTCCATGATTGTGTTCATTGCTGTGTCATAGCCGATTGTGTAATCGCAGCAGCCGATGTCGTTGTCGATTGTTCCGGGAAGGGCAACGCAGGGGATACCCTTGAGAGAAAGATCACGTGCGCCCCTGAATGAGCCGTCACCTCCGATTACAACAAGACCTTCAATGCCTTTTTCACGGCAAACTCTGATTGCAGCCTGCATACCTTCTTCTGTTTTGAAGCGTTCACTTCTTGCAGAATAAAGAATTGTGCCGCCACGGTTGATTATATCGGAAACGGACCTGAGGTTCATTTCATACATATCGTCTTCCATCAGACCGTTATAGCCACGTCTGATTCCGTATACTGTCATGCCAAGCTCACAGCCTGCACGAACAACTGCCCTGATTGCAGCATTCATTCCCGGCGCATCTCCGCCGCTTGTTAAAACACCGATTGTCTTAATCATAATTCACTACTCCTTTGATTATATGCTGAAAAGGCCAACAACAATCATGCTGTGTGCCTGCTTTATTTTAATATAACTGATGGACAAACCAATCTGATTACGCAAAATTCCTTTCACATAATCAAATATATATTATACAGGTTCAGCATAAAAAGTCAACTGTTTTTTTGCTTTTTATTGCACTTTTCATCTATTCACGCACCGCAATGTTTCCGCTGCCGAAAATTCTTTCGCATTCCTTAACAAGCGGTTCGTTAAGCTCTGTCATTGCAAAATGCTCATACTTCTTATTTTCCTCATCAAAAATATACACCGGAAAACCGCCCTCAAAAATTGAAAACAGTGTTTTCAGTTTGTGCATACGTGGATCGTTTTTTGATGGTACCCGAACAAAAATTCCAATCCGCTGCTTTTTCTGCATTGTTTTTTCGCCGCCTTTTGAAACGATGTTTTTAGGATTCGGATCAATACTTTCGGCAACAATCGTCGGCGCTTTATCCTCACGCAGACTCAGCCTGCCCCGAAGAAGAATGATATTGCCCTCTTGAAGCATCTGAACCCTTTCTTCATAAAGCTTTGAAAAAACAATACATTCAATTGTGCCGTTCAAATCCTCAACGTCGATGAAGCACATGACGGTATTATTTTTCGTTGTCTTTCTCTCCAGCCGTGAAATCATGCCGTATATTTTAACGTTGTCATTATCCTTATAAATGCCTGCGTTTTCCTTTGTCAGCAGTATGTCTGCAATTTTATCCGGATTTAAGGCTTCGGCAATTGATTCGTATTCTTTCATCGGGTGCCCCGAAAGGTAAAGACCTGTTATCTCTTTTTCCAATGCAAGCCGCTCCTTATAGGGTATCTCATCCATTGACGGCGCTTTTGGCTCGTCCATTTGAGAAAATTGAGAGCCCTCATCAAAAAATCCGATTTGACCGACAACGTTGCGGTTTTTGTCACTGTCAAGCTGCGAAACAATGCTCGGCAGGATATAAAGCATTTGACGGCGGTTATAGCCCAAGCCATCAAGAGCACCGCATTTAACAAGACTTTCAACTGCCCTTTTGTTGAAATCTTTGCCATAAACATGCTTGCAAAAATCATAATAGCTTGTGTATTTTCCGCCTGTCACACGGTTTTCGATTATTGAATTGATGAAGCCTTTGCCAAGGTTCTTAATTGCCAGCAAGCCAAAACGTATGTTGTTGCCGTCAACAGAAAAGCCCTCATAGCTTTCGTTTACATTCGGCGGAAGAACACCGATTGAAAGCCTGTTACATTCACTGATATAAGTTGAAACCTTGGTTGAAGAATCAAGCACGCTTGTCAGCGTTGCAGCAAGAAGCTCACATGGATAATGGCATTTGAGCCACGCCGTCTGATATGATACGAAAGCATATGCTGCTGCATGGGATTTGTTGAAAGCATATTTTGCAAAGTTTGACATTTCATCAAAAAGCTCATTGGCTGTTTTTTCAGAAACGCCGTTTGCAACTGCACCGACGCACTGAACCGAGCCATCATCATTTTTCATGCCATAGATAAAGTTCTGACGTTCCTTTTCCATGACATCAAGCTTTTTCTTTGACATGGCACGACGAACGAGATCGGCTCTGCCATAGGAATATCCCGCAACCTTGCGGCAAATTTCCATAACCTGCTCCTGATACACCATGCAGCCATAAGTAACTGATAAAATATCTTTGACAAGTTCACATTTATATTGTGTTTGCTCCGGGTGATGCCTGTTGTTGATGTAAGTATCAATTGAATCGGCAGGACCCGGACGATAAAGAGAGATGACAGCAATCAAATCTTCAAGGCTCTGTGGTTTCAGGCGGGTTAAAACATTGCGCATACCCGATGATTCAAACTGAAAAACTGCATCTGTTCTGCCCTGAGAAAGCATTTCAAAGGTTGCCTTATCATGCACATCAATTTCATCAAGCGAAAAATCCGGGTTAGATTTCCGAATCATCTTCACCGTGTCGTCAATTACAGTCAGCGTCCTCAATCCGAGAAAATCCATTTTCAAAAGTCCAAGCTGCTCAAGCGTTGTCATTGTGAACTGAGTCACAACACTTTCATCATTGAGCGCAAGCGGCACATATTCTGAAACAGGGTCACGGGTAATGACAACACCTGCGGCATGAGTTGATGCGTGGCGAGGCATACCCTCAACCTTTTCCGCAAGGTCAATGAGTTTGTGAACATCCTCATTTTTTTCATAAAGCAGCCGCAGCTCATTTGAGGTTTTAAGCGCTTTTTTGATTGTGATGTGAAGCTCGTTCGGAATCTGCTTGGCAACGCTGTCAACAACCTGATAAGGGATACCCATCACTCTGCCGACGTCACGGATTGCCGCACGTGCTGCAAGCGTTCCGAAAGTCACAATTTGAGCAACATGGTCGTCGCCGTATTTTGAAATAACATAGTCGATAACCTTTTGGCGGTTGACATAGCAAAAGTCGATGTCAAAATCGGGCATACTGACACGTTCCGGGTTGAGAAAACGCTCAAAGAGGAGATTATATTCAATCGGGTCAATGCCGGTTATACCAATGCAATAAGCTGCAAGGCTGCCGGCACCCGAGCCTCTGCCCGGACCGACGGGGATGTTTTTGCTTTTTGCATAGCGGATGAAATCGTGTACAATCAGAAAGTAATCAACATAGCCCATTTTGTCAATGACGCCCAGCTCATAGTTGAGCCTGTCAACATATTTCTGAGGAGGGTTGTCACCTTTCTTTTGGCACAAACCAAAAAAGCACTGGTTTTTGAAATATTCAAAATGATCCATGTGGTTCGGCACTTCAAAATGCGGCAGCTTCGTGTTTCCAAACTCAAATTCAACGTTGCAGGCGTCAGCGATAAGCTGAGTGTTATCAACTGCTTCGGGTACGGACGCAAAAAGCTCACGCATTTCGTCTTCACTTTTTAAATAAAACTCCTGCGTTTTAAATTCAAGCCCGGTGTCCTCACCCAGAGTGTGATTAGTCTGAATGCAAATCAGCACCTGTTGAACCTCTGCATCCTCTTTTTTGATGTAATGTGAGTCGTTTGTTGCAACAAGAGGAATGTCTGTTTCCTTTGAAAGTCTGATTAAATCAGGCAGAATGTCAAGTTCCTCACGCAAGCCGTGATTTTGAATTTCAATGAAATAGTTACCCTTGCCGAAAACGCTTTCATACCACAAGGCAGTTTCCTTTGCGCCGTCATAATCACCACGCAAAAGTGCACGTGGAATTTCACCTGCGAGGCAGGCGGAAAGCGCAATGATACCCTCATGATGCGTTTCAAGCAAATCATGGTCAATCCTCGGCTTAGTATAAAAGCCCTCGGTCCATGATTTGCTCACCATGGCAATCAGGTTTTGATAACCGACATTATTTTTGCAAAGCAGAATCAGATGATAGCGTTCGTTGTCGATTCCGTGAACCTTGTTAAACCTGGTTCTTGCGGCAACATAACATTCACAGCCGATGATTGGCTTGATGCCCTCTGCTTTTGCAGCTTTATAAAAATCCACCACGCCATACATCACGCCGTGATCAGTGATTGCAAGAGAGGACTGACCAAGCTGCTTTGCCGCTTTGACAACTTCTTCAATTCTGCAAGCACCGTCAAGCAGGCTATATTCTGTGTGCATATGCAAATGTGTGAAAGCCATGTTATCCTCCCTTTCGGTTAAATTAATCTTTCTTAATCATTTTACTTTCAGCTTCTCAGCCAATTCTTTGTCAGGCTTTGTGATGATTGTGTAATATTCATGATAAATCACCTTGCCGGGTTTTGCACCCACAGGCTTTTTGAGAAACCTCACCTTTGTGTAATCAACGGGCACAAGTGAGGAATCCTTTGCTTTGCTGTATACTGCGGCGATTGCAGCGGCTTCTTCAATCGACTGATCGGAAACCTCGCCGCCTTTGTTTTCAATGATGACGTGTGAGCCGGGAAAGCCCTGTGTGTGCAGCCACATATCATTATTATTGGCGGTTTTCATCGAAAGCTTATCATTTTGAACATTGTTTCGTCCAACAAGGATTCTGTAGCCGTCGGAGGACATATATTCAATCGGCGGAAGCTCTTTTGGTGCTTTTTGCTTTTTGCCGCCCTTGTGCTTTACATATCCGCCCAAGGTCAGCTCCTGACGGATTGCGGAAAGCTCACTGTCAGTATCTGCCCTTGAAAGCGCATCAAGCACTGATTCGAAATAAGCAATTTCATTTTCGCCTTCAACAATCAGCTTTTGAAGCATACCTTCGGCTGTTTTTGCCTTGCGGTATTCTTTATAGTATTTATTCGCATTCTCAGTCGGAGTCAGTGCAGGGTTACACGCAATTCTGACTGTGTTCATGTTGTCATAATAGTTCGGCACGTCATAAAATGCGCTGCCTTTTTGCAGCAGATGAAGGTTTGAGGTAATCAGCTCACCATAAAGCTTCAAATCATCCTTTTGCCCGCATTTCTTCAGTTCCTCAGCCTGTATGCTGACTTTCCTTGCGGTTCTGTCAAGAAGATTATTGAGCAACTTGATCAGCTCGTGACCTCTGAGATTGATTCTGTTAATGCGGTCACGTTCATAATAAAATTCATCAAGCAAGGCGGAAACACTGTCATATTCTTTGACAGGCATACTGACATCATACTGCGAAATGCTGATGAACGAAAGCTCTTTCGGCTTGCCGTCCGGGTGACATACCATGTATACGTTTCCATTATGATGAAGCTCCGCTTTGATTTTTTCAACCTGTGCTTTCAATGCTTCAAATTGAAGTGCCGTCATTTCTCTGACAAAAACATCGTCAAAGCAGGCTTTATATGCAAGCTCACGGCTGATAATCGGCGAAACGCCCTGCAACGTGCTCATGATTGCCGATGAAAGATACTTATCTTTTTGCACCTTGATTTTGCCGATGATTTCATCAGCCTCATGATTTTCAAGGCAAAGCTTATCCTGCTTCGGCGGCAGCTTATATTCAATTCCCGGTAAAATCTGCCTGACGGATGAGGTTGTGATGTCAACACGCTTTGCCGAGTCAACAACCATGCCATCTTGATTAATGAGAATCAGGTTGCTGTATTTACCCATTATTTCCACGCAGAGCGTCAGGTTAACTCTGTCACCGATTTCGTTTGAAGCGGAAAAATCAATGAACAAAATTCTGTCAAGCTCCTGCTGACGAACGTCTGTGATCAATGCGCCTGTCAGGTACTTTCGAAGAAGCATACAAAACATCGGCGGTACGGGCGGATTTTCAATCGAATGTGCCGTAAAGTGCACCCTGGGGCTGTCTGCCCGAACGCAAATTAAAAGACGGTAAGCTCCGCTTTTACCACGGAGATTGAGCACAACTTCATCACGTGACGGCTGCTGAACCTTGTCAACACGCAAGCCGACCGCCTTTTCGCAAAGCTCATCTCTTACTTTAGATAAAAATATTCCATCAAGTGCCATAAGTATATTAATATGATTCTGCTCTTAAACGAATCATGCCTTTCTGTTATAGTTAGTTAATAAATTGAACCGGATTGCTTTGAGGAATCACAACACATTCACAGGCAGTAAATTTATTCTGCACCATGTTTTTCAGAGCTGTCATTGCAGGATATTCAGTTTCAAAATGCCCGGCAGCAATAATGGTGATACCAAGCTCTTTTGCTTCAAGCATTTCGTGGTGGCTGATGTCACCGGTGACATATGCATCTGCGCCTGCGGCAATCACTTCGTGCATAAATGACATCCCCGCTCCGCCGCAAACCGCAGCCTTTTTCACAGGCGTTTTGCCGCTGATGAACCTGACAGTTGTGCCGAGCTTTTCTGAAACGAATTTTGCAAAAGCTTCAGGAGCAACCTCATCAACATCTCCGATTCTCGGCATTGGAACGGCACATTCACTGCTTTCAACGCCAACTGCATTTTTGATGCCCAGCAGCTCACACAAAACATCGTTTACCCCGCCGTCAGCACAGTCAAAACAGGTGTGAGCAGAGATGACATTGATTCCTTTTTTTGCCGCTTCAAAAGCGATGTTACCACTGAGAAATGACTTTTGCGCCCTGAAAATCACAGGATGATGCGTCACAACCAGGTCAATGCCGTTTTCTGCGGCAAAGGCCAAGGTTTCCGGCGTCAAATCAAGCGTGAAACCAATTTTGCGTGCCTCACTTTGCGGTTCACCAATGAGCATTCCGCAATTATCCCAATCACATTTTGTGCTGTATGGAGCAATCGAATCTATAAAATCCGAAATCATTCTGACATTAATCATTGTTTGTTACCTCTGTTTGTTTTTCAAAATCTTCAATTATGCGTCCAAGCTGCTTGCATTCTTCGGCACAAGTACCTGCGTCGGTAAGTGCGTTACGTCTTTTTTTCAACCGTTCAAGCTGCTTTTTAAGATACTTTTTTGCATCCTCGTCTTTTTTATTTTTCAGTTCCCCAAAATAAATATAGCCCTCTGATACGATTTGATTTTCACCAACATATTCGGCGGCGATTGCACAATAATTATGCTTTGAATCAGATGAGGCGGCTTCATCAATGATGTGAAAACCGTGGTTTATGAAAAAGCTGCGCACACGTTCCGGGTGCGTCATAGGCTGAGCGATGATTCTGATGCTTTTGGTTTTGATCCATTCGGCACGAGAGAGTATCTCTTCAATCAAAATTCCACCCATACCTGCAAGAACAATGTCATCTGCACTGTTTGGCCCAATGTTGTCAAGTCCGTTGGAAAGCACTGTTTTGATTTTATCACCGAGTCCGTATTCATCAATGGTTTCCTTTGCATTTTGAAGCGGCATTTCCCTGACATCAGCAGCAATTGCAGAAGGGCAAACACCGTTTTGCACAAGGTAAGCAGGCAGATAAGCGTGATCTGTGCCAATGTCGAGCAGGCGTGAACCGTTCCTGCAAAGTGTTGCCACTGAAAGCAGCCTTGAATCAAGTTTAACTTTTTGCATGGCGGTTAATCTCCTCAGCGTGATGCAAGATATTCGTTGATGTTATGAAGCAAATCATCAACAATAATATCATGCACCCGACATGCCTGCTCAACGGTTTCATTTTCCGCTGAGGGGCAGCCTAAGCATGGCATACCCATTTCAAAAAGGAACATTGCAATTCCCGGCTCACTTTTCAATATATCTGCAATCAGCATATCCTTAGTTATTTCTTTCATTTTTACAGCCCTTTCCAAGGTAAAATTATACAGATTTATTATATATCCAAAATCAGTCAATTGCAACATTTAACGGCATAAAAAATCAGAGCCGCTGAGAAACGGCTCTGACGAAAAGCTTTGTTCTTATTTCATAACGATTTTATTGAACATAACAACAATGACTACTGCCATCCAAAGGCAAAGGCCTCTCATTGTTGAGTTGAGAACAGCGTTAGCTTTTGGCATGTTGCCCTTTTTCTTTGCGCTTGAATAAACGCAAATTCCGATGAGCTGACCAAGCACAGGAAGAACAACGCAGATGAATCTTAAAAAGCCATTTGCAGGGTTCTTTTCCTTCTTCTTTTTGCCTTCCTCAGTGGGAGCAACAGGTGCTTCAACCGGAGCGGCTGTTGCTTCTGCCACGGGGGCAGCAGGTTCAGCCACTGCAACAGGCTGAGCGTTTGCTTCGGCGCCTGCAACAAAAGCAGGGGCAGCAGCCTCAACCTTTTGACCGCAGATAAAGCAAAAATCAGAACCGTCGTCTATTTCATTACCGCAGAATTTACAAATCATAGTTAATCCTCCTAATAAGTTTTGTTTATTATAACATCATATCAGCCATTTTACAAGAGAATTTTCAACAATTTTTTAAAACTTTAATAATTATAACTATTTAGCGGCGTTTATCCTTGCATAAATGTGAAACTTCATGTAAAATATAGCTAATTATAAAAGGAAACGGTGAAGCAAATTGGCACTTATAAGCGTAAACAACCTGACAATTTCATTTTCAGAAGCTGATGTTTTTTCCGACATATCATTTCAGGTTGAAGCAAAAGACAAAATCGGACTTATAGGGGTAAACGGTGCGGGAAAGAGCACTCTTTTTAAGGTTATAACCAAAGAGTACCTGCCAAACAGCGGCACTGTCAGCATCGGCAAGGACACCGTTATCGGATATATGCAGCAGCACGCTTGCGCCGAAAGCGAGAGATCACTTTATGATGAGCTTATGACCGTGTTCTCACATCTGTTTGAAATTGAAGCCGAGCTTGAAAGCATCAACAAGCAGATTGAGACATTCACAGAGGGATATGAAAAACTTATTGAACGGCAGCACTATCTTACGGATGAATATGACCGACTGGGCGGACTTACATATAAAAGCCGTGCAAAATCTGCACTGATTGGGCTGGGATTCAAAGAAAGTGAGTTTAGCCTGCCCTGCTCGCTGCTCAGCGGAGGTCAGCGCTCCAAAGTCAGCCTTTGCAAGCTTTTGCTTTCGGGTGCAAACCTGCTTTTGCTTGATGAGCCAACAAACCACCTTGATATACAGAGCGTCATGTGGCTTGAAAACTGGATCAACGAATATAACGGCAGCATTATCGTCATTTCCCATGACCGCTATTTTCTTGACAAAGTCACCAACCGAACCTTTGAGCTTGAGCGTGGGCATCTTTATCATTCCAAAGGCAACTATTCACGATATAATGACCTGAAAAAGGAGCGGCTGAAATCCGCCGAGCGTGTTTATGAAGGCGCTATGAAAGAGGTGCACCGCATTGAGGGCATCATTGAGCAGCAAAAGCGTTTTAATCAAGCAAGAAACTACATAACGATTGCGTCAAAGCAGAAATCAATCGACCGCCTGCTTGACGGATTAGAAAAGCCCGACAGTGAGCTTTCCGGCATCAGCTTCAGCTTCACGGCGAATGAAGTCAGCGGCAATGATGTTTTAATTTGCAAAGAGGTTTCCAAAGCATTTGACAGCAAAGAACTGTTCAAAAACGCAGATTTGCACATCAAACGCAGCGAGCGAGTGTTCATTGTTGGCGAAAACGGCTGCGGAAAATCAACATTTCTCAAGCTGATACTCGGAAAAATCAGACGTGACAGCGGACGTATTACCATCGGTGCAAACGTCAAAATCGGCTATTTTGACCAGACGCTTGCTGAACTGAGCAATGATAAAACCGTGCTGGACGAGGTTTGGGATGCATACAGAAAAATGAACGAAAGCGAAGTGCGAAGTGCGCTTGCGGCTTTCCTTTTCAAGGGCGATGACGTTTTCAAAATTATGAACAAGCTCAGCGGCGGCGAAAAAGCACGTGTTGCGCTTTTGAAGCTGATGCTTTCAGGCTCAAACTTTTTGATTCTGGACGAACCTACAAACCACCTTGACATCAAATCACGTGAAGCACTTGAATCGGCATTTGACAGCTTTGACGGAACAATGCTGATTGTTTCTCACGATCGCTATTTCATCAACAGGCTCGCAACCCGTGTCATCAGGCTTCACCGTGACGGAATCGACAGCTATGACGGCAACTATGATTACTATGAAGAACACCGCATGGAGCGCAACGTTGAAATCAAGGTTACCGCTCCGCCGAAAGAAAACCTTTATAAAAAGCAGAAAGAGCATGAAAGTGAAATACGTCGCACAAAGGGCAAAATTTCACGCATGGAAACCGCAATTGATGAATTTGACGGAAAAATTACTGCACTTCAGGCTGAAATTGATAACCCTGAAAACGCCGCAGATTATGAAAAAATTCTTGAGCTGACAGCAAAGCTTCAAGCCGCTGTTGACGAGCAGGAACAACTGATGGAACAATGGCAGGAGCTTAACGAGAAGCTGGAAGAAATGATGGGTTGAATTGCGGAGGCACGGTGATTTACCTTGCCTCTTTTTATATCAATCAGTTCGTGATTTTTACACTTTTCACGGCATTGTTATATTATCGCAACCACAGATTTTATATAATTTGAATGTAATCTATTAACGGAGGAATACTTATGAAACTGAAAAGTAAAATTGACCGCATGATTGGCAAAATTGTCAACTCGGTCACCAACACTGTTTCGCAAACTTCGGTTGCCGCAGAAGGCGGATTCACTTCAAGCAAAGAAATCTCACGCCTTTGCAGGCAAGTCAACGCCGAGGGTATTGTCATGCTCAAAAACGAAAATCACGTTTTACCGCTGACCAAAGACAGGGTCGTTTCTGTTTTCGGCAGGATTCAGCGTGATTATTTTTATGTCGGCTACGGCTCCGGCGGCGACGTTAACCCGCCATATAAAATCAACCTGATTAAGGGACTTTTGGCAAATGAAAACATCACCGTCAACGAAGAGCTTGCCGCAGTATATGAAAAATGGTGCAATGAAAATCCGGTTTATGATGGATACTGGGGTCACTGGCCGATGTGCTATGATGAGATGCCTGTCACGACACAGCTTGTTAGTGATGCCGCAAAAAAATCAGACACGGCAATCATCGTTTTTGGCAGAGCCGCCGGAGAAGACAGAGAAAACACGCTCACCGAAGGCAGCTATTATCTGACGAAAGCGGAGAAAGAACTGCTCGACTGTGTTTGCAGAAGCTTTGAAAAGGTTGTTGTTCTGCTCGATTGCGGAAGCATCATGGATATGTCATGGGCAAAGCAATATGGCACAAGAATTTCCTCACTGCTTTACGTTTGGCAGGGCGGAATGGAAAGCGGAAATGCTGTTGCTGACGTGCTTTCGGGCAAAGTATCGCCAAGCGGTAAACTCAGCGACACAATCGCAGCAAAATATGAGTTTTATCCATCGGCAAAATTCTTCGGCAATAAAAGCTATAATGAATACACCGAAGATATTTACGTCGGCTACAGATTTTTTGAAACTTTTGCAAAAGATAAGGTGCTCTATCCGTTCGGCTTTGGATTGAGCTACACCGACTTTGAGGTTAAGGTAACCTCAACAAGAATTTCAGATGACAACGTAACGGTTTATGTCAACGTCAAAAATATCGGCGAAAAATACAGCGGTAAAGAAACCGTTCAGGTTTATGTTAACCCGACGCAGGGATGTTTGGGCAAGCCGCTGCGCTCACTTGTTGCTTTCAAGAAAACAAACGAGTTAGCTCCCGGCAAGGAAGAAAAGCTGAAAATCGCCTTCAAAATCAGCGACTGCGCCTCTTTTGATGACAGCGGCACAACCGGTCATAAAAGCGCATATGTGCTTGAAAAGGGCAGCTATGAAATCTATGTCGGCACTGATGTACGCACGGCAAAACTCAGCAAAACATTTGAAGTGCCGAGCTTGAAAGTTGTTGCTCAGCTTTCACAGGCGGCAGCTCCAAGACCTGAAACCCCGTTTGAGCGTTTGATTGCAAAAAGCAACGCAGACGGAAAAATTACCCCTGCCACCCTGCCCGCTCCCACAATGCAGGTTTCACTCAAAGAGCGCATTAAAAGCAATCTGCCAAAAGACATTGCGCAAACAGGTGACGTTGGATATAAACTCACAGACGTTAAAAGCGGACGTATCACCATGCAGGAATTTGTTGCACAGCTTGATTTTGACGAGCTTGAAGCAATCACCAGGGGCGACTATGTCATGAACAGTCCACTTGGCGCAAAGGGCAACGCAGGTGCATTCGGAGGCGTGCTTGAATCGCTCAGAGATAAAGGCATTCCTGCACTCATCACAACAGACGGTCCATCGGGTATCCGACTTGCTTCGTGTTGCTCATTGCTTCCGAACGGAGCTGTTCTTGCTTGCAGTTTCAACAAGGAGCTTGTTTCTGAGCTTTACGCTGAGCTTGCAAAAGAAATGAAATCACGAGGCAGTGACATTTTGCTTGCACCCGGAATGAACATTCACCGCAACCCACTTTGCGGAAGAAACTTTGAATATTTCTCGGAAGATCCGTTGCTTTCAGGCATCACTGCCTGCGGCGTTGTTGAAGGTATCCAGTCACAGGGACTTTCCGCCTGCCCGAAGCATTTTGCCTGCAACAATCAGGAAACAAACCGCACACACAATGATTCCAGAGTTTCAGAAAGATCACTTCGTGAAATTTACTTAAAGGGCTTTGAAATTGTTGTGAAAAATGCCAAACCGAAGAACATTATGACTTCATATAACAAAATTAACGGCGTTTGGGGACATTATAACTATGACCTTTGCACCACAATTTTGAGGAATGAATGGAGCTATAAAGGCAACGTCATGACCGACTGGTGGATGAGATCATGCGAATCACCTGAATTTAAAGGTACAAAGGATCAGGCATACAGAGTCAGAGCACAGGTTGACGTGCTCATGCCCGGCGGAAACAGAGCAGGCACACGTAAACCTGACGGTACGATGAAAGCATCATTCAAGCGCAAAGACGGCATCACTCTCGGCGAGCTTCAAAGGAGCGCAATGAACGTGCTGAATTTTGCACTTGACATGATTGACTGACATGAGGCGCACAAAAAAAGCGACACAGTTCAAAAGAACGTGTCGCTTTTACTATATGCTTTTTTGATCAATCTTTCAGAGTTCTGATTGCATTTAATATTGCAATCACTGCAACTCCCACATCAGCAAAAACCGCTGCCCACATTGGAGCAAAGCCAAGTGCACCGAGAATCAGCACAAGGAATTTGACGCCGAGCGCAAAAACAATGTTTTCTTTAACGATGCGCAAGGTTTTGCGTGAAATTTTGATTGCATCGGAGATTTTTGACGGCTCATCTGTCATGATAACAACGTCAGCAGCTTCAATTGCAGCATCTGAACCAAGGCCGCCCATTGCGATTCCAACATCGGAAAGCGCCAAAACAGGGGCATCGTTGATTCCGTCGCCAACAAAAATGAGCTTTCCGTTTTTACTTTTATCTTTAAGCAAACGCTCAACCTGCGAAACCTTATCAGCAGGCAAAAGCTCTGAATGAATTTCATCAAGACCAAGCTGAGAGCCGACTTTTTCGCCGATTTCCTTTGCGTCACCTGTGAGCATAACAGTTTTGCTCACGCCGTTCGCTTTAAGCTGCGAAAT
>JAMPAE010000179.1 GCA_023667385.1 Ruminococcus sp. | reverse complement strand
TTGTTACACTGCTTAAAAATTGTTACATTTTTTATTTTTTTGTTAACTATTTTATTTATAAACTGTTGACCTATTAATTTTATTGGTGTATAATACAAAACAATAGGGAAATTTACGAATTTACAGATTATTAATGCGAAGGAGAATTAAGATGAAAACGAAATATAGGCATCCGTATCAGCAGGTTCCCGACCTGAAAACAGTTGATGAAATCATCCGCAACGGTCACCTCAAGGGCGGAGATAAACCACAGTATGTTTACCTTGAAAAGAAAAAGGAAGTCACAAAAAGCTTCAACGAAGTTTGGTATGAAACCGTTGGCGTCGGTCAATATCTTTATAAAAACGGTCTTGACGGCAAAAAGGTTGCAATCCTCAGCGAAAACAGCTATTACTGGATTATATGCTTCTATTCTGTCATGACAAGCAAAAACATTCTTCTTCCGATTGATGCAAAGCTCATGGATGATGACATTGTTGAAATCATGATCAGAAGTAAGTGCGATGCAATTTTCTACACAAGAGAATTTGAAAGTGCAATTCAAAAGATGAAAGACAGCGATGATGTTGTCATCACAAATTACATAAAGATGGAAGATTTCTATGACCTTGTTAAAGAGGGTCATGCTGACCTTGACGCCGGAAACAAGAGCTATCTTGACAATCCGCCTGTGCCGGAAGATCTTGCAACAATCGTTTTCACATCAGGCACAACAGGCAAAAGCAAGGGCGTTATGCTCAGCCATAAGAACATTGCTGCAAGTGCAATTTCTTCAGCAAAGGTTCTTCAGGGTGAAAACGCAATCGGTTTCCTGCCGATGAATCACCTTTTTGCATGGGCAAGTGCGTTGCTTTTGAGCAACATTTTCCATCCGTGGGGCTATATCTGCCGAAGCCTCAAGGACATTCCCCACGATATGAAAACCTATCATCCGCAGAACATTGCAGGTGTTCCTGTTCTTGCGGAAACAATCTATAAAACAATTTGGCGTACTGCTGAACAGAGCGGCAAGGCTGATAAGCTCAGAATGGGCTTGAAAATCAGCAACTTCCTGCTTAAACTCGGCATTGATGTGAGAAGAAAGCTGTTTAAAGACATCATTGACGGCCTTGGCGGAAGCCTTGAATACATCGTTGTCGGCGGTGCTTATCTCGACCCGAAATATGAAGTCGGTCTTGAAGAATTCGGCATCCCAATTCTCGGCGCATACGGCACAACTGAATGCGCTCCCGGTGTTTCAACCTGCACTTTTGAAAATCACAAAATCGGCTCATGCGGTAAGGCACTGCCGTGCTGCGAAATCAAAATCAACGAGCCGGATGATGACGGCGTAGGCGAAATTTATGTTCGTGGTGAAAACGTCATGGTTGGATATTATGAGGATCCGGAAGCCACTGCATCTGTGTTTGACGGCGAATGGTTCAAAACGGGTGACTTCGGCTATATGGATGATGAAGGATACCTTTTCTTCGTTGGCAGAAAGAAGAATCTCATCGTTCTTTCAAACGGTAAAAACGTTTCTCCGGAAGAACTTGAAGATAAGCTTATCAGCAAGTTTGATTATATCAGAGAAGTTATGGTATATGAGGACGATGCAGACGTAATTGCTGCTGAATTTTACCTCAAGGATGACGAGTATCCCGATGCAAAAGACAGACTTCAGGCTGATGTGAACGCATTGAACAAGACTTTGCCGACCTATAAGCGTATCCGTAAGGTGAAAACAAGAGACACTGAGTTCCCGAAAACCACAACACTTAAAATCAAAAGAAAATATCTTACCGAGGTTAAATCATGAGTGAAAACATAATCACCATCAGACAGCTTGTTGAATATGCTGCCGGCAAATACGGCAACAAAGATTTCATGCGCTTTTTTCGTGGCGATGAAATGTTTGCAAAAAGCTTTGTTGAATTTCGTGAGGATTGTCTCGCTGTTTGCAGGTATATCCGCTCGGTTGATACTGAAAGAAAGCACATTGCTTTCCTTGGCAAAACCAGCTATGAATATGTAACCTGCCTTACCGGTATCATTTTCAGCGGCAACGTTGCCGCTCCGTTTGACCCGAACATCAGCGTTGATGAGGCTTGTCAGCTTTTTGAAAGAGCCGACATTGAAATGCTTTTCTGCGAGGAAGAATTTGCTGAAAAGGCAAAGGAAATCCAAAGCAGATACAGCGGACTGAAAAAAATCGTTTCTCTCGGCGATTGGCAGTGGTTTGCCGATATTTATGAAAAATACAATTCAGAATCTGATTATGCTTCACTTTCTGATTTTGAAGTTGACCCTGACGCAATGGCACTTTTGATTTTCACATCGGGCACAACAGGCATCAGAAAAGGCGTCATGCTTTCAAATCACGGCATTGCCGCAAATACCTGTTATGATGCTTTTATGATGGACGATGATGATGTCAGCTTTTCAATTTTGCCGATGCATCACGTGTTCTGCTATAATTGTGACGTGCTCAAGACGCTTTACGATGGCGGCACACTCTGCCTCAACGGCGCACTTGTGAATCTTTATAAAAATCTGCTTTTGTTCCGGCCAACGGCAATGAGAATGGTTCCGTCTCTCATTCAGTCAATGCTGACAAAACTCAGAATCATTGAGCGCAAAAATCCTGAGCTTACAAAAAGAGAAGTTGCTGAAAGTATCTTTGGCAAAAACTTCAAGCGCATTCTTTCAGGCAGTGCTTTCCTCAGCCCGACCTTGATTGATTCGTTTGAGCAATACGGCATTGCTGTTCGCACAGGATACGGCATGAGTGAAACCAGCGCAAGAGTCACTACCACTGACTTTTCCGAAGAATGTAAATACTCAACCGGCAAGCTCACGGGCGTTGATGAGCTTATTATTGCCGATGACGGCGAAATTCTCATTAAAGGTCCGTCACTGATGCTCGGCTATTACAAAATGCCGGAAGCCACCGCAGAAACCATTGACGAAAACGGCTATCTGCACACGGGTGACCTCGGCAGACTTGACGGAGACCACCTCTATCTGCTTGGCAGAAAGAAGAATCTCATCATTCTTTCAAACGGCGAAAACATTTCACCGGAGGAAATTGAGAACAAATTCCTTGATGACATAATCATTAAAGAGCTTGTTGTTTATGCCAAGGATGACAGAATCTTTGCGGAAATTCATCCGAACTATGAGCTTGCAGCATCGCAGGGCATTGAGGACATCGAAGCGGCAATTGAAGAAATTGTTGACAGAGTTAACCTTGATTCCGATTCTGACAAGCAGATTGACTCTTTTGAAATCAGAAGAGAACCGTTTGAGCGTACTTCAACCGGTAAGTTGAAAAGGTCATCTTTCTATTATAAGCACTGATTTATTATTATGCTATAAATGCTTTGGCGTTTATATAAATGATTTCAGTCAAAACCATGTTTTTACGGCGGAGACTCAAGAAAGAAGGATATGGTAAAATGATTCAGAAAACATTGCCGAACGGTGAGACCGTGACGGCGTTCCCAATGGCGATTCCCCAGCAGTTTATGTATTATATGTCGCTTCAATACGGAGCAGATTATCCAATCAACAACATCGGTTCAGGCTACTATTGGAAAGGCGGCATGGATTTTGATGTTATGCGTGAATCAATCTATGAAGCGATTGAACGCTGCGACACAATGCGCCTTCGTTTCACAGCTGATGAGCAATATAAAGTTTTGCAGTATATTGCACCTAAAACTGAAATTGAGATTGAAACCCTTGATTACAGCAATATGCCGATTGAAGAAGCGCACAAGAAGCTTGCAAAGCATGCTGTCGGTCCCGTTCCGATGTATGACTGTGAAATTCACCAAATCTGGCTTGTTAAGCTCGCTGATAACATGAACGGTATTCTTTTTAAGCTTCAGCACCTTGCAATGGATGCATTTTCAACAAAAGTTTTCCTGACTGACATCATGGAAATCTATTTGCACAAAACCCAGGGCAGAGCTTATCCGAAGCCGATGCGTCCGTACATACCGACTTTGATGACTGAATTTGCATATATGAAATCAGAGCAATATAAAATCGACCAGCAATATTGGTTTGATTCACTTGCAAAAGCAACCGAGCCGATTTTCACCGATTATATGCTTAACAGCAGACTCAAAGAGCAGCAAAAAGAACATC
>JAMPAE010000178.1 GCA_023667385.1 Ruminococcus sp. | reverse complement strand
ATATCAGGTAAACTGCAACGGCAATCAAGCTGATGTTGACACCTGACGCCGCCGTGTAAAGCACACAAAATGCAGTGAAACAAATTACCGTAATGTTTGATATGCAGTTAAGGAGCTTTTCTGTTTTCTCCTCATCAGACTGCATAGATAAAATATACCTCAAAAATCGCCCTGCGTCAAGCATTCCGACAGGCATTAAGTTAAGAGAAGCGATAAAAATGTTAATAAACACCGTCATCAGAGCAGTTTCTGAGCCGAAAATTAAATAAACTGCAAGACAAAGCAATGCAATCAAAAAATTTACACATACGCCGCCGATTGCGATTACCGCCTCTTTTTGATAGCTGATTGTTGATGCACCAAGCCGCTCAATGCGGATTCCGAAAGCGCCAAGTTCAACTCTGCTCGGCTTTTCACCGAAAGCAAACATAAAAACAAGGTGCCCGCACTCATGAAAAAGTGAGGACACAAGCGAAATTGCCGCAATTTTGCTGTTTGCTGTGAGAAGCATAATTGTCACAACGGCCGCAAACGAAAACCTGAATTTATATTCCGTGCCTAAAAGATCAACTATCATTTGATTTGCCCTCAAGCACCCACAAAGGATTGAGGCGAGTTCCGTTTTTGCGGATTTCAAAATGCAGGTGCGGCCCTGTTGACCAGCCGGTGCTGCCAACAAGAGCAATCGTTTCGCCCTGACGAATCACTGCCCCCTGCTCAGCAAGAATTTCGCTGCAATGGCAATAAAATGTCTCCAACCCATCGGAATGTGTGAGAAAAATATATTTTCCGCTGTGGCTGTCCTCGCCTGTTTTGCGCACTGTACCGTTATAAGCCGCCTTAATTTTTGTGCCGAGCGGAGCTGCAATGTCAAGCCCGGTGTGAAAGGAGTGCTCATTTGTGATGGGGTTCGTTCGATAGCCGAAGTTTGAAGTATATTTTGTGCTGCTCACCGGAGCAACAATCGGAGTGGTTGTTGCAACGGGAGCAAAACTCGTGTTCTCCTCCGCCTTATATGAAATATCCTTGCCGCCGACAGCCGAAGTTTCGGCAATCTTTTTCATGGTTTCAGGCTCCGCCTTTTTGGTTGTTTCAACCTCAGTGGTAACCTCAACAGTGGTTTCAGGCACTTCTGCGGTTGTTTCGGCAGGGTCGGTCACTTCAGTAGTTATGGATTCTTCATCCGTCATCTCGGGTGCGCTGATTGGGCTGAATGCCGGCAAAAACTCAAACGATGATGAAAGATAATCCTGCACGGACTTCATGACATCCTTTGCATCGCTGCCTTCGATTGACCAACTCATCAGGCGCTCAAAATCAGTTTTAAGCCGCTTTGAGGCTTCCGAATCGCCTTTTGCTGTAAAAAAGATCACAACCGCAAGAATAACGCTGAGCACAATTTGCGTAATGGTTACGGCAGAAAAGTAATCTTCCTTTTTGCTGTTTGCTTCGTTTTTCTCATGACGCTCACGTCTCAGCTCTTTGAGGGTCTGTTCGTCCATTTTGTCACCGCCTAATCAGTTTCGGGCATAATTTGTCCGCATGGTAAAACCTATGTTGATATGACGAAAAAAATTACTGATTTAACGGATGAAACTTTTTTCATTTCACTATTGACAACATGGCTTCACTGTGGTAAACTGTCAAAGTCTACAGAGTAGATTTGCGTGCGTTCACAGTGTCCTGAGAACGGGGAGTTGTCTTGGGAACGAAAAAGGCTCAGCCTTGCGGTACGCAAATTGCATCCCGCTGTGATTATACCGAAGTTTTCTTCCTTATTTTTCCGGCGAGTGCGATGCTGAAAATAAGGGAGTGTTTTTTATGAACAAAAGCAAAAAAACACCGCAGGAAGTAATCTTCAACCTTGTTTGCACTGCACTGCTAATTGCATTACAGGTCATACTTTCTCGGTTCTTGTCCATCTCGTTGTGGAACCTGAAAATCGGGTTCTCATTCATTCCGGTTGTGATTGCGGCCAGGCTTTTCGGTCCGCTTGGCGCAATGGCAGTTTACGGCATTGGTGACATCATCGGCGCAGTGTTGCTTCCAACCGGCCCCTATTTTCCGGGTTACACACTTTCGGCTGTTTTATCCGGGCTGATTTTCGGCTTGTTCCTTTGGAAAAAAAGTAGCCCTGTCAGAATCACGCTTGCAGTTGTGCTCAATCAACTCATCAGCTCATTTTTGCTCAACTCGTTTTGGATTTCTTATACCTATGGCACACCTTATACAAGCCTGCTTGCAACAAGATGGCCGCAAAGTCTCGGCATGGGTGTTGTGCAGATTGTCCTAATGATTCTTGCGCTTGAAAGAATCTGCAAGCCGATTGAAAATCAGGTTATAAAAAGAATAAAAAGATAAAATTAACAACTATAACTCCCATATAAACAAAAACATCCGCTGCAAAAAGACAACGGATGTTTTTGTTGTTTTTTATTTTGATTTATATGGTAAAAATGCGTTGGTGTTGTCAAATTCGCCTGTTTCGCAAAGCAAATCCTCAATGACTTTTTCAAGCGGAACAGGGTTGCCCTCAAAATCTTTGAATTTGACGAATTTGCCGATTCTGGCGGCAATCGGCATGAATGCTCTATATTCAGCCGTGTCGGGAGTATAAACCTTTACACCGGAATACATTTGGCAAATCACATCGAGGATGAAATCTTTAACTTTCAGCTTTGCAACAGACGGTTCAACCTTTGAGCCAACAGCAAGAAGCCTGCCAAGAGTTTTCATTGTGAGGCCGTTAACGATTTTGCCAACAAGAACAAACAGCGGTTTGAACTTATCCACAGTTTTTTCATCAAGGCTGAAACTCCATGCGAGGTCTCTGAAATGGTTAATATCATAGCCGAGCGAATAGATAATATCTTTCAGCATGAACTCAAAATGATGCTTCGTATATTCCTCAACGCTCATACCCTTAAGATCCCAGTCAAACGAATCAATTGACATTGTTTTCACATCAAGCCCATCCTCGGTTGCTGTCACCTTTCTGAACGGTGCAGGATAAGCTATGATTGAACCGGTGTTAACATGATAGATACGGTTGCCGTTTGGCGTATCAAGGTGGGTAATCGACTGCATATGGGTGTGACCTGTGAAGATAAACTCAATGCCCCAATCGGCAAAAAGCGGTATTGTTTTCTCATATCCGCCGAGCATCTGCTTGTGAGAATAAAGCGGATAGAGTAAGTTCGGCGGAAGCGCAGGATGGTGAGTCACTGCAATAATTCTTTCTCCGGCAGCTTTGGCCTGCTCTGTTTGCTCTTTCACCCATTCAAGCTGTGATTCATCATATCCGCAATATTCTTCGGCATCACCGTCGTCATTTAACATTAAAAAGCGCCAGCCTTTTTCAGGGATGACCGCATAAGAATATGACGGCGTGTGCTCGCTGACAGCATCACTCCATCCGAAATCGTTATAAAGCTCACGAAGCTGAGCACGTGTATACTTCGGCAGAGAGATGATTTCATCATCAACATAAGCTCTTGCGTGCATATGAAAATCATGAGTGGCAAAGGCTACATAAACTTTTTTGCCTGCAGCTTTGAGTTTTTTCAGCTTTTCAGCAATCAAATCATGGCTCTGCTGTTCTCCGTCAAAAGATAAATCTCCTGACAAAATCACAACCTCGTTATCCTTATCTTCAACGACCTTTTGGAAAGCAGCATCAACAATTGCGCTTGATTCAGCCATACACTTTTGATCGGTGCTGCATTTGAAATCGAAGCTTTTTCCATGTGAGCCGATTCGTTCGGCCGCATATAAATGCAAATCAGAAATCTGATAAAAATTAAAGTTCTTCATTCGTATTTCTCCTAAATATTTCTCGTATTCTCAAAAAAGTCAAACCGCAGCGAAACGAAAACGCACCGCTGCGGGATATAAATTACAGACCTGTTTTTTCTCTGATGTAGTTTCTTGCAAGAACTGCATATTCAAACGGGTTTGCGATTGCAGGATCCTGTTCTGCTTCAACAACAACCCAGCCTTCATAGTCAGCTTCAGAAAGGATGTCGAAAACGGGGGTGAAATCGAAATCGCCGTCACCGGGAACGGTGAAAGAGCCTGCTCTGACAGCATCAAGGAAGCTGTAGTTTTTCTCTTTGGCATCGTTGATGACAGACTGACG
>JAMPAE010000177.1 GCA_023667385.1 Ruminococcus sp. | reverse complement strand
GCAGGTTAAAAATCGGACATGCGCTTATGCAAAAGCGGGCAGACGAAATCGGCGGCAATGCTGTCGGCTATGCATTTTTGCTGAAAATGCTGTTTACGGCAGTTACAATCGGCTCAGGATATAAGGGCGGCGAGATTGTTCCCACATTTTTCATCGGCGCAACATTCGGCTGCTTTTTCGGCGGACTCATCGGGCTTGACCCCGGCTTTGCTGCGGCAATCGGCCTTGTCACTTTGTTCTGCTCCGTTGTCAATTGCCCGATTGCGTCAATTTTCCTGAGCATTGAGCTTTTCTCCGGTCAGGGTTTGATTTATTTTGCAGTTGCCTGCGCAATCGGTTACACGCTCTCCGGCTATTTCGGCTTATACAGCAGCCAAAAAATAATGTATTCCAAAATCAGAGCCGAATTTATCAACATCAACACATGGCAGGAGATTGAGTGAAGCGGCAAACAAAATGATGAAAATGTGCGCTTGACAGTGTAATAGAATTAAGGCAATTGCCGCACAGAAAGTCAGTACCTTACAAAAATGTAAGCTGTTACGGGAGAAATGTAAGCCGAATCTATGGCAAAGCATTTCTCCTTTTTGCTATGATTGTTTCACCAAAACAAAGGAGGCAAAATTATGAGTATTTTGGAAGTTAATTCCCTCAGAAAAGTTTACACAACACGCTTCGGCGACAACAAGGTTGAAGCGTTAAAGCACGTTTCGTTCAGCGTTGAAGAGGGCGAATATGTTGCAATCATGGGTGAATCGGGCAGCGGTAAAACCACACTTTTAAACATTCTTGCTGCCCTTGACAAGCCCACAAGCGGAAGCGTTAAGGTTGGCGGCAAGGACCTTTCAAAAATCAAGGAGTCAGGCATTGCCGCATTCAGGCGTGACAATTTAGGCTTCGTTTTTCAGGATTTCAACCTGCTTGACACTTTTTCGCTCAAAGATAACATCTTTTTGCCGCTGGTGCTTGCAGGAAAATCGCACAGCGTGATGCAGTCAAGAATTGAACCGATTGCAAACCAGCTCGGCATCACTGATTTGCTTGAAAAATATCCCTATGAGGTTTCGGGCGGACAAAAGCAGCGTGCGGCGGTTGCAAGGGCGCTGATTACCGAACCTAAGCTGATTCTTGCTGATGAGCCGACAGGTGCGCTTGATTCAAAGGCAACCGATGAGCTGCTTCGCCTTTTCAGCGATATTAACCGCATCGGGCAAACAATTTTGATGGTTACCCATTCAACAAAGGCGGCAAGCCACGCTTCAAGGGTGCTTTTCATCAAAGACGGCGAAGTGTTCCATCAAATCTATAAGGGTAACAGCACAAACGAGCAGCTCTATCAAAAAATTTCAGATACGCTGACATTACTTGCAACAGGCGGTGATAACAGATGAAGCTGAGTATGTATCCAAAGCTTGCGATGGATTCGATTCGCAAGAATAAACGGCTTTATATCCCGTATATCATAACCTGCATTGCAATGGTGATGATGTATTATATCATTTCGTTTCTTGCATTCGGCAAATCACTTGATACGCTCAAAGGCGGCAGCATCATGCAGCAGGCACTCACGTTTGGATGCGGAGTTTTGGGCATTTTTTCGCTCATCTTTTTGTTTTATACCAACTCATTTTTGATTAAGCGCAGAAAAAAGGAGTTCGGACTTTATAACATCCTTGGCATGGGCAAAATCAACATTGCGCTCATGCTGGTTTGCGAAAGTCTGATTATTGCGTTCATTTCAATTATAACAGGCTTGGTGTTCGGCGTCCTCTTTTCAAAGCTTGCAGAACTGCTGATGATAAACATTATGCACGCCGAAGCGAATTTCACGTTCAGCATTGAATGGCTTGTGGTTGCTCAAACGGCGTTAATTTTCCTTGGCATTTTTGCCCTGCTGCTTGTCAACACACTCAGGCAAATTCACCTTTCACAGCCGATTGAACTGCTCAGAAGCGACAATGCAGGCGAAAAGCAGCCCAAAGCAAACTGGCTGATGGCGCTTGCCGGCGCAGTGATTCTTGTTGCCGCATATATCATTGCAATCAGCATCAAAAACCCAATGGCGGCAATGTTTATGTTCTTCATTGCAGTTGTCATGGTAATCATTGCAACTTATCTGCTGTTTATTTCAGGCTCGGTTGCAGTTTGCAAAATTTTGAAGAACAACAAGAAGTATTATTACAAAACCAATCATTTTGTTTCGGTTTCTTCAATGATTTATCGCATGAAGCGAAACGGTGCAGGGCTTGCTTCAATCTGTATTCTTTGCACAATGGTGCTTGTCATGATTTCATCAACCGTCTGCCTTTACGCAGGCGCAGAAAACAGCCTTAAACAGCGTTATCCAAGAAGTGTTTGCATCACCGTGAGAGCAGATGAACCTGAATTTTTGCACATTGAAAAAGCCGAACAGCTCAAGGCATATGCGCTTAAAGCTGCGCAGGAGCGAAAGCTTACTCCGCTCAATAAGATGGATTACACCATCACGGGTTTTCTTGGCGAAATTAAAGATGACAACAAAATTGAAGCAACCGGAACCTACACAATGGACACTATTGACGTCAATCTGATGTCGGTTGAAGAATATAACAAGCTGATGAACCAAAATGAAACGCTCAACAGCGACGAAGCGATGATTTACGTCAACAGAAACCTTAAATATGATCAGGACACAATTGCAATTGAAAAGGGCAAACCCTATAAGGTTAAAAAGCAGTTGAGCGATTTCATTGAAACTTCCGATGCAGCAATGCAAACAATGTCAACCATGTATATTATTGTTCCAAGCCTTGAAGAAGCAATTGCGGCGGCAGAAGCAAGCGAAAGCGCCGAAAAATCAATTTATCATGCCAATTTCTTCGGCTTTGACCTTGACTGCGAGGAAAAGGAGCAAATTGAAATCAGCAACATCATTTCAAAATACCGAAACGAAAACTACAACTCAAAAACAGATAATATCCGCACAAGCATTGAGTCACGTGCAAGTGAAAAGGTGAATTTTTATGATTTATACGGCAGCCTGTTCTTCCTTGGTATTCTGCTCGGAATTGTCTTTGTGTTTGCTGCTGTGCTGATTATCTATTATAAGCAAATTTCAGAAGGCTATGAGGATCAGTCACGCTTTGAAATCATGCAAAATGTTGGCATGAGCAAAAAGGAAATCAAAAAGAGCATCAACTCGCAGGTGTTAACAGTGTTCTTCCTGCCGCTGCTGATGTCGGCAATGCACCTTGCTTTCGCATTCCCAATGATTTACAGGCTGTTGATGCTGTTTGCAATCACAAATTTGCAGCTTCTGATTCTGACAACAATCGGATGTTTTGCCGTGTTCTCACTTTTCTATATAATAGTATACAGAGCAACGTCAAAGGCTTATTATTCGATTGTGAGCTGATTTATAACCGAATACTCGCACACTCAAAGAGGAAGCCTTTAAAAATCTTCCTCTTTGAGAAAGGCGGCACAACGAGGTTGTGACGGAAGGAGTCCGCAAACACATTGATTATCAGAATATATATTTTTAGATTGAAAGAAAGGAAATAAAAATGAATAAAAAAGTTTTAGCAGGTATTTTGGCGGCTGTTGTGATTGTTGTTGCAGCAGCAGGCTTCGGAACATGGTATTTATTTTCAGGCAAAGGCATCACGCTTTATTATACGCAGATTGACAACACAAAAATTGAGCATGGCGATGGCAGAAAAGGCGTCATTGACCCTGACGGCGGCATGGAGTTTTATTACACTTTGCCGTCATATGACAAAGACGGCAATGAAAAGGAAATCCGCTTCGGTGCTTCAAAAGAACTTAGAGATGGTGCATTTCTTCGGGTTTCAATGGTTCCGATTCGGGGAGCCGTGACTTGGATTGAAGTGCAGTATGATGAGCTTCCTGTGTCGGTGCGTGAAAAGTATGTTAAACCATCGGCTTAATCACATGGAGAATATTATCGGATTCATTTATACACTTCCGATGATTACAGCATTAATCGGATGTGTTAATCAAGAAAAAACTGTCGATGATACTGTTTTAGATGATGAAGCAAGTGAATACAAATTTAAATCCGTAAACAGCTGAAATGCTTCTTGATTTATATAATTTATATATTTATGCATAACTCCTACATTCAGCATCATACATGGCTTAT
>JAMPAE010000176.1 GCA_023667385.1 Ruminococcus sp. | reverse complement strand
ACGGCTTTGATGAAATCATCAGGCGTAAAGAACGGATAGGCGAGTTTTATAAATCAATCAGCTAAGCCTATCGGAACTCCGAGGGTGATTAAATGCTTACAAATGAATTTGAAGTCAGCAAAATTAACGAATCTATGCGTTTCGCAAAAGAAAGCTTTATTTTAGAAGCTGAAAATCGTTTTAAAAGACAGCTTGCTGATGTTGCTAATGCTGTATGCAGCAAAAATGGACACAGCTTGCTGATGCTTGCAGGACCGAGTTGTTCAGGCAAAACAACAACAGCACGCATCTTTGCCGAAGCAATTGATAAAAATAACAGAAAGGCAACGATAATTTCCCTTGATGATTTTTATCGTGAGCAATCTGAAATGACAACGTTTGAGGATGGCTCTCCTGATTATGAAACCATTGATGCGTTTGATGTTAAGCTTATTGCCGAGTGTCTTGATTCACTTGTCATGTATGGTAAATGTATGCTGCCTAAATTCAGCTTTTTAACAAAATCAAGGGAAGCAAAGCTGATTGAAACGCAACTTCAAAAAGATGAAATAGTTATCGTTGAGGGCTTGCACGCAATTAATCCGCTGATTACAGATGCACTTGATGCAAGCACAGTGACAAAGCTTTATGTGAGTGTATCGTCAACCGTAATGCTTGGCAATGATGTATTGCTGACGAACCGTGAACTGCGCCTGATTCGCAGATTAATCAGAGATTACCATTTCAGGGCAACCGATGTTGATAAAACCTTGTATTTATGGAACGGTGTGCAAAAAGGCGAGGATAGGTATATTTTTCCGTTTAGTCATTTGGCAGATGTAAAAATAGATTCGTTTCATCCTTATGAACCATGTGTGTTTAATGCGGAGGCAATAAAACTGCTTGACCGAATAGGCGAAGATAGTGTATACTATGATTCTGCTGTTAAATTGAAAAACAAGCTTTCTCATTTTGATGAATACGGTGCTCATATAGTTCCGCTTGATTCATTGTTGAGAGAATTTATCGGATAAATTGGTAAAGGAGATGTTATTGTGGCAGAAAGAAAGAAGCAAAGTCTCTTAACCGGTGCAGGTGTTCTTGCAATTGCAACTGTGCTTGTTAAGCTGATTGGTGCAGTTTATAAAATACCGCTGACAAACTTGATAACAGTTGAGGGCTATGCGTATTTTCAAGGCGCATATGCCGTTTATAATCCGCTTTATGCAATTTCCATGGCAGGTCTTCCTGTTGCGGTTTCAAAACTTGTTTCGCAAAGCATTGAAATGGGAAGAATCAGAGATGCTAAGCGTATCTTCACGGTTGCAAGGCGTTTGTTCTTGATGGTTGGTTTGTTTGGCACTGTTTTGCTTGCTGCAATTGCTGTGCCGTATTCAAGAATGGTAAATTCACCGCAAAACTACATAAGCATTCTTGCCGTTGCTCCGTGTATAGTGTTCTGCTGTCAGATGTCGTCTTTCAGAGGTTACTACGAGGGACTCAAAAACATGACGCCAACCGGCGTTTCGCAGGTCATCGAAGCTGCAATTAAGCTTGTGTTTGGCTTGGCAGGTACTTACGTGTGCTTTAACCATTGGCTCGATTCCTATCACAAGAATGCAGTCGATGGTGCGGCAACCGTGTTCGGTGTTCAGGTTAAAAATGAAGCAGAAGCACTCAGTGCAATGTATCCATATGCAGCAGCAGTTGCAATTCTCGGCGTTACGCTTGGCTCAATGTGTGGCTTGCTTTATCTTTTCATAAGATACAAGCGCAAAGGCTTTGGCTTTACAAGGGAGGAACTGGTGAACTCACCGCCTGCCGAAAGCGATAAAGACATCAGGAAGCAGATTATCAGAATTGCTGCGCCCGTTGCACTCAGTTCTGTAATTCTCAATGTAAGTAACATCATTGACGATACTACCATACGTATGCGTCTTGCACACGCAATGGAGATTGGCTCGGATGTAATCAAAAATATGTATTCGGCATCTCTTGCCGCATCGGGAACACTTGATGAAAAAATTGTTGATTATCTTTATGGTACTCACGGCACAGTTCTCAATCTGAAGAACCTTATTCCAACAATTACGCTGACTCTTGGAATAAGTGCAATTCCTGCGCTTTCAACTGCTTGGGCAAAACGCAACAAACGTGAAACAAGGATAACTATTGAATCTGTTCTTCGTGTTACAATGATGATTGCTCTTCCTGCCGGCTTAGGTATGGCAGCGCTTGCAGAACCAATCATTCGCTTGCTTTATTCATCACAGCCCGACATTATCCCGATTGCAACGAATCTTCTTCGTACTTATGGTTTTGGTATTTTCCTGTTTGCATCAACTTCACCAATCACTAATATGCTGCAAGCGGTTGGACGAACCGACATACCGCTGAAGACTATTGCAATAGGTTCAGCTGTAAAAATTCTCATGAACTTTGTCCTCATCGGAAATCCTGCAATAAACATCAATGGTGCTCCGATAAGCACAACAGTTTGCTATGCGCTGATGCTGGCAATCAATTTGACTTCTCTTATGAAAGTTACAAAAACAAGGGTTAACTTTATTTCCGTTTTTGTAAAGCCGCTTATTGCTGCTGCTTCATGCGGAATAGCCGCTGCATTCTCATATATGCTTCTCACAACAAAAATCGGAATGGAAGGTAAGCTTCCGACGCTGATTGCAATTTGTGCAGGCGGAGCGGTTTATGCGGTTATTTTGGTGTTTATCAAAGGAATTTCAAAAGACGACCTTGAAATGATACCAAAAGGAGAAAAAATTGCAAAAGTCCTTGCAAAATTTGGATTATTAGGGTAAAATAGGATAAGTAAGTGTAACTTACACAGCGTTTACTGAATTTGAGGTAATTTAACAATGGTTGAATTTGATTTCAAAGAAAAATATAGCTTTGATGATCTTGTTGAAATCATGGCGTTGCTTCGTTCTCCGGGTGGCTGTCCTTGGGATGCGGAACAGACACATGAAAGCATCAAAAAATCTTTTATTGAAGAAACTTATGAAGTAATCGAAGCTATAAACAAAAAAGACAGAGACTTGCTTTGTGAAGAGTTGGGCGATGCATTGCTTCAGGTTGTTTTCCATGCTCAAATGGAAAAAGAAATCGGCTCGTTTGACATCAATGATGTTTGCGATGGAATATGCAAAAAGCTCATTGTGCGTCATCCTCATGTTTTTGCAAGTGTAAAAGTTAATGGTTCAGATGAAGTTTTGGATAACTGGGATACAATCAAGCGCAAATCGAAAGGTCAGAAAACCCAAGGCTCATCAATGGAAAAAGTACCCAAAGAGCTTCCGGCACTTATGAGAGCGCAGAAAATTCAAAGCAAAGCCAAAAAAGACGGCTTTGACTGGGCAGAGATTGATGGTGCATATGATGCGCTTTACTCAGAGCTTGAAGAACTTAAAGAAGCCGCAAAATCAAATGACATCAACGCTGTAACAGATGAAATGGGCGATGTACTTTTTTCAGCTGTTAACATTTCAAGATTTCTTGATGTTGATGCTGAAGAAGCACTGACGGCTTCAAATGATAAGTTTATTTCACGCTACCTTCTTGTTGAAAAGCTTGCCGCCGAGAGAAACATTGACATGAAAAAGTCAACTCTCGAAGAATTGGACAAACTTTGGAACGAAGCGAAGAAGATGACAAAGTGATTGCACTTTAATAATTTTGATCCAATCAAGGCTGTTGTCAGCAGCAGTTCTTGTGGAAAATATATTTCTTTTGGAGGAAACACAAATGAATAAAACTGAATTGATCAATGCAGTTGCAGAGAAAGCAGAGCTTTCAAAGAAAGATGCAGAGAAGGCAGTTGCTGCTGTTTTTTCAGCAGTTGAAGATGCTCTCGTAGCAGGCGACAAAGTTCAGCTTATCGGCTTTGGCACATTCGAAGTTAAAGAAAGAGCTGCAAGAACAGGTCACAACCCGCAGACAGGCGAGAAAATCGAAATTGCTGCTGCAAAGATTCCCTCATTCAAAGCAGGTTCAGCTTTGAAGAACGCAGTTAAATAATTAATGCTCGTTCATGCGAGGGCTGTTCTTTTTGGACAGCCCTAATTTTTTAGGAAGGAAATGCATAAAATCAGTTTGTGCTTTTTAACTTATGCGACTTGATAAATATTTAAAGGTATCACGGCTTATTAAGCGCCGGACTGTGGCAA
>JAMPAE010000175.1 GCA_023667385.1 Ruminococcus sp. | reverse complement strand
GACTTTGGAAAATCAACAAGGAATACATTGAAGTTCAGGGCAAGAGCTTTGCTTCACTCATGGCAACGCTCATCGGTGCGGCAAAAATCAACTGCACTGAAAATGAATATTTCTTTGAGCATGACATTATTTTCAGCAAAAAGACTTTTGCAGGAATCAGCGGCGGAATTTCATTTTCACCAAAAGAGCTTGCGAGCATGGCCCGATACATTGCAAAAGGCGTTGCCGAAAAGAAAATCAGACCATCCACACTTGCCCGTGTTGTCGGCGCAGCAAAGAACGGTGCACAGATTAAGGCTCACTATTCAAAATTCCCGAGCACACCTGCCGGCTTTGATGAATGGTGCATAAAAGCCGATGAACTTTGGAAAAAGGTTGGCTCAATGGCAGATAACTGCGACGAAGAAATCATTGCAAGAATTGAACAGCGCAAGAGCGCAAAAGTATAAAAAGGAACACCTCATCAGTACGTAATTGATGAGGTGCTTTTTCATAATTAGCAGTTTTAGTTTTCCGTTATGTCATCCACACAGGTTTCAACGCAATAGCCTTTGTGTCCGCATTCAGGGCAGGTCAGTTTTCTTGTTTTCGGGGTATGCATTGCGAAAAACGCCTCTTTGAATTTCGGACGAAAGACTTTGTGGCATTTCGGGCAGATATAAGCAGTGTTTTTGAAATAGAAATAAGATATACCCACGCCCGCTGCAATCACTATGCACATACCGACCGCAAACGGCCACCAAACGCCTTTCAGAATACCCCAAATGAGCGTTCCGACCTCAATGATGTCCATTATGATTCCAACAATAATCAAAATGGCACGGTTTTTGCGAAGTTTCTTTTTGTTTTCCATAATGTGCGCTACATCTCCGATTGTTCCAACGGAAAATTGCTCAACTGTTTTAAGTGTTTTTCTCAGTTCTCTGATCTTGTCAAGCTGACTTTGCTTTTCACCGATTTCTGCACTGAGCAGCTTCTCCTGCTCGTCAAGCAAAATTGAGATTACATCTTCGGGATGTTCCTCTGCAATCAGCTCTCCGATGCTTTTAATCGGAAGCCCAAGTTCACGCAAAAAGCAAATCACCTTCATCAGCTCAACATCCTGATGAGAATAAAGCCGTCTGCCGCCCTCACTGAGCTCACTCGGTTTAAGGATTCCACGTGAATCATAATATTGAACGGTCCTCACAGATACGCCGCACAGCTTTGCAATTTCGCCGGTTGTAAATTTAGACATAGCTTTCACCTCCTTTAATGCATATTATAAGCTATTACGCAGCGTCACGAGCAATAGCCTACGCAAGGGGATTTTTTAAAGTAATAAGTAAAAGTTAAAAAATAAACAGATTTTATAGCTAACTCTTTGAGGAAAGTTCAATATACTTCCCTTTGCGGCAACAATCTTTCACTCCTTCACCACCTTACCCGCATAAATCATCACCATTCATTCTTGCCTAAAAAAATCCCCCGCTCACGCTGAGCAGGGTTATATTTATCATCAATCTGCGCACATTTGGGCAAAATCCTGAACGCTTTCAGGTATTCTGACCTCTTTGCGGGTAACTGTCACAATTGACATCACGCCAATCAGCATCAACGCTGAAACTGCAAGGGCAGTAATTCTTGAAAATCGTTTCACGGGCAAAGCTCCTTTCACTGAAATTTTGGCTGTAAGCTCCTATTAAGATACCCCATATACATACATATGTCAATAGCGGAGCGAAAATATTTATTAAACGCACAAAAAATCGTCATTATATCGTAACATTTTGGGCTGTTCTCCTTGCAATTGAAAAAGTATTATTGTATAATTTAAAAGTATATTTATATGAACTCGCTTTTACGTGTTCACAATAATTTTTCACGGAGGTTGAAAAAATGGCAGAGACAGAGAAAAGCAACAGCTTTATCCAAATGGAACATGACGTGCTCAAGTTCTGGGAGGATAACGATTGCTATAATAAAAGAAAAGCTAAAAATGCAGGCAACGAAAGGTTCCGCTTCATTGACGGACCAATCACAGCCAACAACCCAATGGGTATCCATCACGCATGGGGCAGAACTCTGAAAGATACTTTCATCAGATACAAATATATGCAGGGCTATGATTGCAGATGCCAGAACGGCTTTGACTCGCAGGGCTTGTGGGTTGAGGTTGAGGTTGAAAAAGAGCTCGGCTTTGAAACAAAGAAAGACATCGAAAATTACGGCATGGATAAGTTCACCAAAAAGTGCGTTGACCGTGTTAAGCATTTTTCGGGTATCATTGCCGACCAATCTAAAAGGCTCGGTCAGTGGATGCAGTGGGATAATTCCTATTACACCAACACAGACCGCAACATTGAGGGCATTTGGCACTTTTTGAAAACCTGCGATGACAACGGCTGGATTCAGCGTGAATATAAGCCTATGCCGTGGTGCCCGAGATGCGGAACCTCACTTTCAGAGCACGAAATGACAGGCTCATATAAAAACATCACACACAACTCAGTGTTCTTCAAGCTTCCGATTGAGGAAATGAACTCAAAAATCCTTGTTTGGACAACCACTCCGTGGACACTTTCATCAAACGTTGCCCTTGCCGTTAACCCTGACATTGACTACGTTGAAGTTAAAATTGCAAGCGATGAGCAAACCTTGATTCTTGCAAAGGGCGCAATCAAATATCTCGGCGATGACAAGCAGGAAGTGCTTCGTGCATTCAAGGGCAGCGAGCTTGTCGGTCTGCACTATGACACCTGCTTCCCTGAGCTTGACGCTCAAAGCAAGGTTGACCACAAAATTGTTGCTTGGGAAGATGTTGACGCTGAAGAAGGAACAGGCGTTGTTCACATTGCTCCCGGCTGCGGCGTTGAAGATAACGCACTCGGCAAGCGTCTCGGTCTGCCGGAGGTTATGCCTGTTGACGATATGGGTATCTTCCTGCCGGGCTTTGGCTTCATGACAGGCAAAGACAGCGCAAAAATTGCTCCTGAAGTTTTTGAGGAGCTTGAAAAAAGAAACAAGCTTTATAAGGTTATGCCGATTGAGCATAGCTACCCTGTTTGTTGGAGATGTAAGAGCGAAGTTATCTTCCGCCTTGTTCCGGCATGGTACATCAGAACTGAGGAACTCAAGCCTCGCCTCATCAGAAACGCTCAGTCAGTTAAATGGGAACCGGAATCAAACGGCAAAAGAATGGTTGACTGGCTCAACAACATGGGCGACTGGAACATTTCACGTAAACGCTATTACGGTATGCCGCTCCCGTTCTATGTCTGCGACAAGTGCGGTCACGTTCATGTAATCGGCAGCAAAAAGGAGCTTCGTGAAAGAGCTGTTGACCCGGCAAAGGTTGATGCGCTTCCTGAACTTCACCGCCCGTGGATTGATGATGTCACAATCAAGTGCCCGGAATGCGGCGAAGAAGTTAAGCGTGTTTCCGAAATCGGTGACGTTTGGCTCGATGCAGGCATCGTACCGTTCTCAACAACAGGATATTTTGAAGATAAAGAAGAATGGAAGAAGAACTACCCTGCCGAATGGGTTGTTGAAATGCGTGAGCAGGTTCGTCTGTGGTTCTATTCAATGCTGTTCATGAGCACCGTGCTTGAAGACAGAGCACCTTATGAGCGTGTTCTTTGCCACAGCAGCGTTGTTTCAGAGGACGGCTCAAAGTTTTCTAAAACAGGCTTCATGATTCGCTTCGACGAAGCTGCCGAAAAAATCGGCGCTGACACTGTCCGCTATATGTATGCAGGCGCATCTGTTGCAAACGATGTTCGCTTCGGCTATAACCTCGGTGACGAAGCAAGAAGAAAGCTTCTCTCATTCTGGAATACCTATACTTTCTTCGATACCTATGCAAAAATTGACAAGCCGAACTTCGAGGGCTATACTCCTGACAAGAGCGCACTCACAGTCACAGATAAATGGCTCATCATCAGAACGAATGACTTCATCAAAAAGGCAACCGCTCAGATGAATGACTATAAAGCATATAACGTTATCAAGGAATTTGAAGTTTTCGTTGATGATATTTCTAACTGGTACATCAGAACCAACCGCCGCCGCTTCTGGAAGGCTGACGACGAAAGCGACAAGAAGGTTGCATATTGGACACTGTTTACCGCAATCGACGCCTGCGTTAAAGTCATGGCTCCAATCATCCCGTTCATGACAGAAACCATCT
>JAMPAE010000174.1 GCA_023667385.1 Ruminococcus sp. | reverse complement strand
GATTTTGTAATTAGGGTTCATTGCATGAATTTTTAGGGGCAGAGCAAACATATCCTCGTTACGATGATACGCACAGACATAGAGCTTCGGACGGTATTTTGCGATGGTTTTGCTTGCACCGTCAAGAGCTTCACTTTCTGCGCCCTCAATGTCCATTTTGATGAACGAAACAGGATGTTTCACAATGTTATCAACGCTGTTGAACTGAACAGGTATACCGCTTTCGCTTCTGCCGGAGCTGCGACCGGCTTTTTTTTGAAAAAACTGTGTTTCTTCCTTGCTCCATGCACCGAGGTTATATCTTTCAATTTGCTCAAGGCTTTCAGTTTTGCGTTCGAGCTTTCTGAAGTTTTTTTCGTCCGGCTCAAAAGCTGTTATGCTGTCATATTTGTTGTTGGTAACAGCCAGAAATTCACGAATGGTGTCGCCGTCATAAGCGCCGAGGTCAACAATGTTTTCGTGGTCACCAAGCTTTAATATGTTTTGGTAAACCTCGCACTTTTCCGTCTGACATGAAAACAGGTAATCAGTTTTGCCTGTGATTTTGAAGTTCAGAACATCAATGAATGCCGTTTTCGATTGTTCGTCAGCAAGCAGTGAAAATGCTTTTTCAAATTGCTCATCGTGGTCACGAATGTAATCATAGGTGAAAAGTCCTTTGCCTGCAATCGGTACTGTTGGTGAAAGCAAAGTATGCTTTTGACTGAGTTCTTTGACAAATTCAAGTGTTTTTTTATCGTGAACTGCAAACGTCATCAGTATGATAAAATCATCGTATTTTTCTTCAACTTCCGAAAGCTTCAGCACTTTTTTGCCGTGAAAATAATGTCCTCTGACAAAGGCATCGCTTGCGAATACATCGGCAAAATCCACGCCGATTTCCTGAAGCACGTCAATAATCATGTCGGCACCGTTGCCCATGCCATAAAGCACGATTGGTTTTTTTGCATTTTTGATATAATCCCATATACTGTTGCTGTTTAGCCTTTCAATCATTTCAATCACCGTGTATATACTATCATAAGATTGAGATAATTTCAATTGGGCTTTAATTAGTGCATTATAATTTCTTAAATGAGATTATAATTGGTGGTTTTAACCCTTAATTTTTACAATTTTGTCTTGAATTGAAAAAAATAAGTGCTATAATTAAGTTTAAATTATAAGAATAAAAAACTAAAATTTATAAGGAGGTTTTGCTGTGGAAGATATTCTGAAAAAACTGATTGATATTGATAAAAACGCCAGAACATTGGTGAAAAGTGCAAACGAAGAAAGCGTCAAAGCAATTGATGAATTGAACAGTAAAAAGCAAAAGCTCAAAGAGGAAAACGAAGTGAAATTTGCCTCCATGCTGGAGCAGGAAAAAGCAAAGCAGAAAGTATCTGTTGAATCTGCCGCAAAAAAAATTGAGCAAACGAAAAACGAAGTGATTGAAAAGTTCAATGCGCTTTATGATGAAAAAGGCGAGCAGTGGGTGAGCCGAATTGTTGAAAACGCAAAAGCATTCTGATTAATGTCAATTTTCGGTTAATGACGGAGGTGAGTCAATGTCAAAAGCAGCAAATGCAGTTCTTGCGCTCTCACGTGCTTTTTACGGCAGAAGGCTCAGTGAAAAGCAATACAGCGACCTTTTATCATGCAAAAGCATGAATGAAATTGCGTCATATCTTCGCACAAGAACAGCCTATGACAAGGCTTTCAGCGGTGTTCAGGCTTCCGATTTCAGTGCAAAACTGCTTGAAGATGTGATTATGAAGCACAAATTTGACGGCTTTGATTCGCTTTGTCGCTTTGAACTTGCAATCGGCAACGAGTTTTATAAGTACTTCATTGTGCAGGCAGAAATTGATCAGATTCTCAAATGCACCTTGTTCATCCTCGGCGGCAATACCCAGGGTTATCTCATGCAGTTGAGCAGCTTCCTTGGTCGCCATTTAAGCATTGATCTTTATGCACTTGGCAAGGCACAGACGCTTGATGACATTGCGGCGGCTCTTGAAAAAACGCCCTATGAAAAGGTGTTTCGCAAATGCCTTGCTTCCGATCAGATAACCTATTTGAGCTTCGAACTTGCTTTCAACAGCTATTTTGAATCGTTCCAGTCAAGCCTGATTGAGCATTGCTTCGGCGGCGATGAAAAAAAGCAGATGCGTGAACTGATATGTCGAAATTTTGATAAATCATTCATCGAAAAGCAATATCGTATTATAAAGTATTACAAAGAAGCTATTTCATCAGTAAATCTGATTGCGCCGGCGGATATTTCAATGACGCTTTTGAGCGCACGGCAGCTTCAGGAAATCATCAGTTGTGAAAGTGAAGATGACTTTGCTGAGATACTGAAAAAAACGCCTTATAGAAATTGCGTTACCGACATCACAAAAGGCAGCATTGAAAAGCAGATTTATCTTAATTTTTATAACTACTGCAAAAAGAAAATTCGCTTCTCAACATATCCTGCTGTTGTGATGTATGCTTATCTGTTTTTGGCGCAGGTTGAAGCCTCAAACATTGTGAAAATTATTGAAGGCATCAAATATGGTATTTCGCAGGAGGAAATCAAAAATGCCCTCGTCGGTTTCGGCGATTAATATATATTAATGAAAACAATTCCGTTTAAGGAAGGTGATTGCAATTGGCAATTGAAAAAATGAAGCTTGTCAGAATCAGCGGACCTTCATCAAAGCTTGACAGAGTCATTTCGGCGTGCTGCCAGCTTGGCGATTTTCAGCCTGAAAATGCCGATGACTACATCTCGTCATCAATGGGCTACACAACCGTCACGCAGGAAAGTCCTTACACAAAAATTCTGCAAAGCATCAAGGAGCTTACAGATAGTTACGGTTTCAAGCTTGAACAGCAGGGAAAAGCGAAAAAAGCCGTAATTGATGATAAAACCTTTGCTTACATCGAAAGCATCGGGCAAAAGCTTCAGCAGCTTAATGAGCAAAGCAAAGAGCTTTCAGAGCAGCTTGCACAATGTGAAGCTGCAATTGAAAAATACGGTCACTTTGCAGGACTTGACGTTGACTTGGAAGAGATTTTTGAGTGCGAGTTCATCTCAACCCGCTTCGGTTATCTTTCAAAAGACGGCTACGTTAAGCTGACAATGGGCTACAGTGATAACCCATATATCCTTTTCTGCCCGTGTTCAAGCGATGCCAACGGTTATTGGGGCGCATATTTTGCTCCGATTGACAGGGTTGATGAGGTTGACCGAATTTTTGCTGCCTTGCAGTTCGATAGGCTCTATGTACCCGGTGCGGCAGGCACAACCGATGAAATCATCATGCACCTGAAGGAAAATATAGACATCATTCAGGGGCAAAAAGAAGAATTTGACAAGGAAATCAGCAGCATCTGGGATAAAGAGGGCAACAAAATCAAAGCACTTTATTGGAAGCTGATGGATCTTGAGCAAATTTTTGAGCTTCATAAATATGCGGTTTATCACGGCAACAGTTGTTTCCTTGTTGGTTGGATACCGGCAAAGGATGAAAAGAAATTCAGGGAGAAAATTGAAAAATTCCCCGATTTTGTTGCAGAAATCGAAACACCGCAAAAGAAAGATAAAAAAACTCCGCCAACAAAGCTCAAAAACTTCCGCTTTGTCAGACCGTATTCATATTTTGTTGAAATGTACGGCTTGCCGTCATATTATGACCTTGACATAACGGCGTTTGTTGCACTGACTTATACATTGCTTTTCGGCATCATGTTCGGTGATCTCGGTCAGGGCATTGTGCTTTCGCTGGTTGGTTTGCTTGCGTGGAAAGTCAAAAAGATGCCGCTTGGTAAAATTTTGATTCCGTGCGGAATTTCATCTGCATTTTTCGGTTTGATTTTCGGCTCGGTGTTCGGTTTTGAAGAAGCGCTCGATCCACTTTATGAAAAGCTTGGAATGAGCGGAAAACCGCTTTCGGTCATGGATTCAATCAACACTGTTTTGCTTTTTGCAATCGGAATTGGTGTTGTGCTTGTGACAGTTGCCATGATGGTCAACGTTGTGGCGTGCATCAAAAAGAAAAAGTTAGGTATGGCATTGTTCAGTGAAAACGGAATCACCGGAATTTTTGTCTATCTTAATGGTGCAAACCTGATTTATGCGTTCATGGCGCACAAAGGTATCATTCCAACCTCGATTTCTGCGGTGATACTCATCATTGGAATGCTGATT
>JAMPAE010000173.1 GCA_023667385.1 Ruminococcus sp. | reverse complement strand
ATTGTATTCTAATTATAGATTCGTTATACGAATACAAATAAGAATACAAATAAGAATACAAAGAGGCTTGAAAAATGAGAAAAGAAACTTGCTGTTTCAGCGGACACAGAAAAATACCGCCCAATGAAAAGGAAATCATTGCCAAGCGGTTGAAACATGAAATTGTTAATTTGATTCATCAGGGCGTAAAATATTTTGGTACAGGCGGTGCTTTAGGATTTGATACCATAGCGGCTCAGACCATTATCGAGCTGAGAAGCATATATCCGCAAATTAGGCTTATTTTGGTTTTTCCGTGCAAAACGCAAAGCCAAAATTGGTCAGAAGCCGATAAGGCTATATATGAGAAAATTAAAAACGAATGTGACAAATGTGTTTATATTTCTGATGAATACACCTATGATTGTATGCATAAAAGGAACCGACATTTAGTTAATTATAGCGACTTTTGCATTTGCTATTTGACAAAAAATCATGGCGGCACAGCGTATACAGTTGAATATGCCATTAAAAATGGCTTGAAAATCATTAATATTGTTCCAAATAACTTCAATGTTTGTTGTGGAGAATAACTAAAATATATGTATATAAATTGTTAATTGTTGATATTGAAATAATTGATGAAATGATATATTATAATATTATCCAAAACAAATTATTGTTAATTTATTTTCCGAATGGGTCGAGAAATAAAATGAGGAGGAACAAACATGGATAACCAGCCAAAAATACCGACAATCACTGATAAACAATGGTATATTATTATAGGAGTCAGTATAGTTGTTACCATTATAATGGGAATACTTAATCTGCTTCTCGGAGTATTAGCGCTTTTTCTGTCGCTTGTCATCGGAATATTAATTGCAAAACGCAGTGTGCAAATGGACGAAATCCATGAAATTCACCTAAAATTATATGAGCTTCAGCAACAGCTCAACGAAATGGAAAAGCGCAACATTTCTGATGAATAAAATTAACAAAGCTCCGAACCACAACGGCTCGGAGCTTGATTTATTAAGTTTGCTTATTCAATGTCCTGCAATGCATCAAAGCCTTCTTCACCTGTGCGCACCTTGATGACATTCTCAACGTCATATACGAAGATCTTGCCGTCGCCGATGTTGCCTGTGTAAAGCACTTTTTTCGCAGTTTCAATAACCGTCCTGACAGGTACCTTGCTGACAACGATTTCAACCTGAACCTTCGGCAGCAGGTTAACGTCCTGCTTAACGCCTCTGTAATACTTGCTGTTGCCGATTTGCGTGCCGAAGCCGAGCACGTGAGTTACGGTCATGCCGGTGATACCGATTGAAAGCATTGCATTTTTGAGGGCGGTGAAGCGGTCCTCTTTCATCACAATTTCAACCTTTGAAAGCTTGACTGCATCTGAATCAACAATTGCACTTTCCGAAGCTGTGACAGGAATTGCAACCTCCGGCGGAACTGAGCCTGTGACTTCCGGAGCATCAACTGATGAAGCAATGTCAACGGTCGGCATGAAGTCTGCATATGCACTGACAAGGCCGTGCTCAGGCAGGTCAAGTCCGCTGATTTCTTCTTCTGCGGTAACACGAAGTCCGATGGTTTTCTTGATGAGCATGAACACAATTGTGATTGTGACAGCGCCCCATGCGCAGGTTGCAAAAACACCAAGGCACTGAACGCCGAAGAAGTGAAGTCTGCCCATTTCCATTGCTTCAAGGCTCTCGTTTGAAATGAACAAGCCTGTGAGCAATGTGCCGAGTGCACCGTTGATGAAGTGAACGCCAACCGCACCAACAGGGTCGTCAACCTTGAGTATCTTATCAACAAATTCAACGCCGAAAACAACCGCAAAGCCTGCAATGACGCCGATGACTGCCGCTGCCCACGGATTAACAACGTCACAACCCGCCGTGATTGCAACAAGACCTGCGAGTGAGCCGTTGAGTGTCATTGAAACGTCCGGCTTTTTATATCGCACCCAAGTGATGATCATAACACAAACGGTTGCAACTGCGGCGGCAAGGTTTGTGTTGAAGAAAACCTTACCTGCAAGCTCAGCGTTGCCATCTGTCATTGAAACGGTTGAGCCGCCGTTGAAGCCGAACCAGCAGAACCACAAAATGAACACGCCGAGTGCACCGAGTGTTATGCTGTGACCGGGAATTGCATTTGGTGAGCCGTCTTTGTTATATTTACCGATACGTGGTCCGAGAATTGCAGCACCGATGAGTGCGCAGATACCGCCGAGCATATGAACAGCGGTTGAGCCGGCAAAATCATGGAAGCCGAGCTGCGAAAGCCAGCCGCCGCCCCAAATCCAGTGACCTGAAACGGGATAAATGATGAGGCTGATTGCTGCACTGTAAATGCAATATGATGAAAACTTTGTTCTTTCTGCCATTGCGCCTGAAACGATGGTTGCCGCCGTTGCGCAGAAAACTGTTTGGAAAATGAAATAAGTGAAAAAGCTTACTCCGTCGGGCAAAATGGCTGTGTAATCACCTTGGGTGAACAGGTCAATTCCGCCGAAGATTGCACTTTGTGTGCCGAACATGATTCCGAAGCCAACAAGCCAGTAAAGTGGAGTGCCGATGCTGAAATCCATCAGGTTTTTCATGATGATGTTGCCTGCGTTTTTGGAGCGGGTGAAGCCGGTTTCAACCATTGCAAAGCCCGCCTGCATGAAGAACACCAGTGCAGCGCCGATGAGCGTCCACATTGTGTTCACGTCTGAAAAAAGGACAGTGATGTTGTTCATTTTGTTGTTCTCTCTTTCTCTTTTTATTGTTACTTTCCCGGAAAAACAAAAAGCAAAGACACCGACAGAGAATGATTCTCGTTCGGCGTCTTTGCCTTCTATGTTAAGTATTCTATCACCATTATAAAATGATGTCAACGTTTAGCTGAACAAAAAAGTGACACAAAATGTTGCTTTTTGTTGGTGATGTTTAACAAAAATATTGACATGGTTTTGTGTGATATGCTGTGATGATGTTATTGACAAAATATGATAAATAATGCTATACTTTGAGCGCAGCCTAAAGGCTGCCTTGAGGTGTACCGGATATAACGGTGGGCGGTTTGCTCTCCTGACAGAGGGCGTGCCCTCTGATTCTGATTAGGGGGTGTTGCTAATGGAATATTTGGCTGTGATTGCAATTATTTTCGTTTTTGCAACAGGTTACATAATTAGCATAAAAAATAACCGTCCTGACCTCGCAAATCAGACGGTTATTTTTGTAACTTAGATTTTCGAGCAACCGCTTCTCGCAGTACCCTAATATACTAATATTATAATCACACATCAGCGTTTGGTCAAGGCAGGCGGCTGATGTTTTTATGCGAATACAGCAAAGAGAAAAGGTGAAATCAGTTGAAGAAATTAATCATAAACAGTGCAAAACGAACGGCTGTATATCTGCTGGCGTTTGTTAAATGGGTGGCTGTTGCGGCGCTGACGGGTGCAATCGGCGGGCTTGTTGGCGTTGCGTTTCATGTCAGCGTTGAAAAGGTCACGGAGCTTCGTTTGGCTCATGGCTGGATAATTTTCCTGCTGCCGATTGGCGGCTTGGTGATTGCAGGGCTTTATAAAATCTGCAAGCTGGAAAACACGGGAACGGATAGAGTCATCGACTCAATACGTACCGATGAGGGTGTGCCGACTTTGCTTGCTCCGCTGATTTTTGTCAGCACAGTCATCACGCATTTGCTCGGCGGCTCGGCAGGCCGTGAGGGCGCAGCCTTGCAGCTTGGCGGAAGCATCGGCTCAAAAATCGGAAAGCTGCTTCACTTTGATGAAAAAGATAAACATCTTGTGATACTTTGCGGAATGAGCGCAGTTTTTTCAGCGCTTTTCGGCACTCCAATCACGGCTGCACTGTTTGCACTTGAGGTAATCAGCGTTGGGGTTGTATATTATTCGGGAATCATTCCGTGCCTTGTTTCGGGTCTTGTTGCTTATTGGATTTCAATGCTGTTTAAGGTTGAGCCTGTTCGGTTTACGCTCGGCAATGTGCCTGAATATGCATTTGGAGATTTCATGCGTGTTGCCTTGCTGGCGGCTGTGTGCGCAGGGCTTAGCATCATTTTCTGCCTGACGATGCACTTTTTCCACAAGGGAGCGGCAAAGCTGTTTAAGAATACCTTTGTTCGTGCGGCAGTCGGCGGCGTGGTCATCATTGTTTTAACGCTGATTTTCGGCAGGGATTATAACGGCGCCGGCATGAACA
>JAMPAE010000172.1 GCA_023667385.1 Ruminococcus sp. | reverse complement strand
CCTTGAAGAATTCAGAGGTATGCTGTTTTAAAACGTTGGAGGATAATCGAAAATGAAAGAATACAAATGGTGCAAAACTGATACGGCAACAATAATGTTTTCTTCAATAGATAGCAAAACTCAGTCAAGAATATGCCGTTATTCGGCTGTTTTAAAGGACGAGGATGTTGATCCGGTGATTTTATCGAAAGCTGTAAAAGAGGCATTGAAAAGGTATCCGATATTTTCCTATCGTGAGCGCAAAGGCTTTTTTTGGGCGTACCTTGAACATACTGATAAGCCTGTTAAGGTCTTGCCTGAAACATTGCGTCCGGCAGCACTGCGAAGGCTTGGTAAGGATGGCGGGCCTGAAATTGAGGTGCTTTATTATAAGCGAAGAATTTCAATTGATTGCTCGCATATATATGCCGATGGCAGAGGTTTTCTTGAATTACTTAAATCAATTGTTGCTCAATATTTAATTTATTCGGGTATGGACAAAGCTGACATATATAACGTCAGACTTTCTGACGAGAAAGGTTCGGAAACCGAAAATGAAAATCCTTATTTGAGGTATCATAACAAAGAAAAGCTGAAAAATCTAAGACGTGATAAGGCATACAGGCTGAAAAAGGACTATGAGCCTGATTATGCTAATTCAATTTTCGGTCTTATCCCTATTGATGAAATAAAGGCAGTTTCTCATGAAAAGAACATGACGATAACAGAATATCTTTGTTGCGCATTGATTTATTCAATAATAAAAACGGCTGAAAAGCCAATAAACGAAACAATCATTATTGCTGTTCCTGTTGATATGAGAAAATATTTTCCGACAGATACAATCAGAAATTTTGCCAATGATGTTCCGATTGAATTTAATCCTCACGGAAAAACAAATGTGACATTTGATGAAATTTGTGCTGCTGTTTCAGGACAGATGAAAGCTAAAAATACTAAAAATACAATGCAGGCGTTTTTAAATTCATCTTATTCAATGATGAGCAATGCATTTCTTCGTGCAATACCGTTTTCAATTAAGCATTTAGGACTTAACAGGCTTCAGAAAATTTCTCACAATAATGCAATGACGGTTATGCTGTCCAATGTCGGCAATGTTTCACTAAGCCCTAAAATGGCAGATAAGATTGAGCGTATAGACTTTATCGGCGGTGATGCAAGAGTATATGATTTGCCCATGTTTTGTTCGGTTGTTGGGTTGAACGGATTTTTAAATTTTTGTTTTTCTGTTACCGGTAAGGATGTTTCTGTTTGTCGTGAGTTTTTCAGCTTGCTTTCATCAAAGGGTATAACAATCAGAGTTGAAAGCTCAGATGCAAACGGAACTGAAAATTGCCGTGCAGAAGATATATATCCGAAAGCTTGTCCGTGCTGTGGCGTTGAAATCGGTGAGGAATATACAAGATGTCCGCTTTGCGGAGAAAAGCCGGTCAACGGCGAACGGAAAATTGACTTTTTCAAAACAGCAGTTTTCCCTCAACCATATGAGAAAGTTCAACAGGTACCTGAAGCAAAAGGTGAGCTTAATTTATCAAAGGAAAGATTAAAAGCATATTTCAATTTTTAATAGAAAAACCTGATTATACCGATAATACGGTGTAATCAGGTTGAATTTTTAGAAGCGGTAATAATTCATGCTCAGCCGATTTTTTTGCCGTCTTTGATTTTGATTTCCATGCCGCCCATAATCGGGAGCTTGACGGTTCCTGTCATTTTGTTGCCGTTGAATGTGAATCTGCCCTCGGCAACCTTGCCGGGCATCAGTGAAATTTCACCCTTGCCGGTGAGAGTGTCAGTGCCGATTTCTTTGATGTCATAGTATTTGATTTTTGCGTTGCTGAACTTTTCAGGCAAATCAAAAATAATTTCATATTCGCCGTTGTTATCCCTGATTTCGGCAGTGCCTGTTGCCTTGAACATGAATGTGTTGATGCTTGCCTGCCATTTACCGATACCAATCATTATATAAACACTTCTTTCTTTCAATGGTTCTATTATTCTATTATATTTTGCACCGAGCGTCAAGTGAATACATCACTTTATAAAAGTTTTAAAAATTCTTTCAGTTGAATGCCCATCGCAGGCAGACATGAATTTGCTTTTGAATCGGCGTATCTTGTCAACATCAAAATCGTTTTCGGCTTTTCTGATGGCATTTATTAATTCCTCAGTGCTTTGCGCAATTTCGCCGGGAACAAAGCTGCGATAGTCATAATAAAAGCTGCGCTGTGAGTCATATTCATCAAGGTCATATGCATAAAAAATCATTGGTCGCTCCAGCAAGGCATATTCAAAAATCAGTGATGAGTAGTCAGTGATGACAAGATCTGCACTGCAAAGTGCCGTTTCAATTGAAATTTCTTTGGAAATATCAATCAGAAAGCCGCTAAGCTCTTGCTTTTCTTCGTCAGAAAAGTTAATTGGATTTGCAAGACGAGGGTGAAGCTTCATCAAAAGGACTGAATCACTGCCGAACGCTTCTTTCATTTTAACAAAATCAATTGCCTTGTCATTATATGAAGTGTTCAGGCTTGTGCCTCGATGTGTCGGTGCCCAAAGGATGATTTTTTTGCTTCCGATTTCGGGATATTTGCTCAGCAGCTCTGTTTTCTGACCGTTGGTAAATTCCTTGTTGAAATACGTGTCAGTTCTTGCAACTCCAAGTGCAGAAACCTTGCTCATCGGTACACCGAAAGCTTCAGCGTATTTGTTGTTGACGAACTCAGCAGATGTCACAATGTCGGTATAGGTTTTGTGGACGTTGTAGCGCTCCAGTTCATCAGAACTCATGCCCCAGTTGCTGTCTTTTGTTGAGTAACCCCATTTTTTGAATGCACCGCAGGCGTGCCAAAGCTGCACAAGTCTTGTTCCTTTCCTCGGCGCATTGGCATAGGCTGGCAGAAAGTAATCATAAAGGAAAACAGCTTTTGCACGGGCGTAATACGACTGAAACTTCAAATCCGCTTTCATTTTGCTAAGCTCATTTTTAAGCGCAACCCTGCTTGTGTCATCAAAGTGAAAAAGTGTAACACATTTATAGCCGTTTCTTTCTGCAAGCTCATAAATCGGCTTGAATTCATTTGACATAGATTTTCCGCCGTCAGCAACAAAAACAATCAACTTGCTGTCAACTGGTCTGATTGAGGAAAGACGAAACCGCAGTTTCCATAAAAAGAAAAAGAGAAAGTTGTTATATTTTTTTCTCACCTTCGGTTTTGCCAGCGTGAGAAGATAAAGCTTGTTGAAAAGTTTGATTATAAAGTTCTTCATGTTGAATTTTGGCAGCAGGTGTAAGGCCTGCTGTTCCTTTCTCATACTGTTGAAATAATATCAATAAAGTAAAAGGAGCTTTCCGAAAAGAAAGCTCCGAAAAATTCATTTCAATCGAAAATTTCAATCATATGCAGATTCAGAAATCAGATTGCACGAGTAACCTTGCCTGAACGTAAGCAACGTGTGCAAGCGTAAACTCTCTTCGGTGAGCCGTTAACGATAGCCTTTACACGCTTTACGTTGGGTTTCCAAGTTCTGTTTGAACGTCTGTGTGAGTGAGAAACTTTAATGCCGAAAGAAACATCTTTACCACAAAATTCGCATTTTGCCATTTTCAGCACCTCCTTAAACTTTTATAAACTACATAAGCATTCGTTATTTTAACAGATATTTAAAGAAATTGCAAGCCTTTTTGAAAAATAAATGGAAGTAAATTGAAAAAGTTATCTTTAAAAAGTCAAAATCAACCATTAGATTGAATCTCAGAATTTATTTTTCCCACTTCATGATGGTTTTGCCGAATTCTTTTTTTGTGTCAATGTCAAACGCATCAGACATATCCTTGATGCTTCTGACGGGTTTGACGCAGCTAACCATGCGACCGAGATGCTCAACAATGTCCGGATATTTCTTATACATCTCAATCGTCTTTTCAAAATCAACACGTCCGCTGCGGCTGCTGCCGAACATACGAAGCCCTTTTTCAAGAATCATTCTTGTGTTGATGGGAACAGGATATTCGCTGACGCCAAGGATGGAAATTGTTCCCTCTGGGTTGATGAAATCAATGATTTGATCAATTGCAACCTGTGATCCGTTTCCGCCGACACATTCAAATGCATGGTCAATTCGCAGGTCGTTCGGAATTTCCGTTGTCAGAAAAGTCTTATCGGCAAAGGTGAAATCTTCAAGCTTTTTTGTCTTAACGCCGAAAACATAGAGCTTCGTTTCG
>JAMPAE010000171.1 GCA_023667385.1 Ruminococcus sp. | reverse complement strand
GATAGATAAGATGTACAAAATTTTTCAATAAATAAGCGTAACAATAGTAAATATAGTTAAGGAACATAGTTTAATGAAGAAATCGAACAGATTATTTTTTGCTTTTGCATCAATGCTGATTTTCATGTCAATGCTTGCTTTTTCAGCATATGCTCAGTTCGGTGAAAAGCGTGAGATACTTGATGACGGCTATAAAGTGATGGTTATGTCGCATCGTGGCAGCGATTCATATTTTCCGCCAAACTGCGTTGAAGCAGCCGTTGCAACCAATCAAAATGAGGGTGCAGACATGGTGAGCATCAGCGTTGGAAAAACGAAAGACGGTGTGCTTGTGCTCAGTGAGGATAAGCCGCTGTATAATTTCTGCGATACTGATAAAGGCGACATTTCCGATTATATATATGACGAAATCAAAGATTTGAAGCTTTACGGCAATGACGGCAAGGCTTCTGATTTCACAATATCAACATTTGAACAAGTGCTCAAAGAATCCGCCGGGGAATTTATCCTTGTTGTTGACAATGCTTGGGGAGTTCGTGATGAAATTTATGAGCTGTGCAGTGAATATGACGACATTGAAAACGTGATTCTTCGCACAGATGCAAGTTCAAAAGAAATTGCAGCCTGGGTTCAGGCAAAAAAGTCGGCACCAATGAACGTAATCGGAATTTATGACGGTAACATCATTTTCAATGCAGTTTCACATTTGACAAGGCTCAGTAAGGCGGAGCAGCCTGCTGTGCAGTATCAGAGCAAGAATTATTTTAATGTGATGTATGGCAGCGTGATGAGTAAAAAACTTTCTCAGTCAATTGCAAGAGCCGCCGCACCAATGTATGACAAAGATCTTTGCGGTCAGCGAACCGATGACATAAACGGTTGGGATGAAATGATTGCCAAGGGCTATACGATCATTGAAACGAACAATGTCTGGGGACTTAAAGCCTATCTTGCGCAATGCGAAGAAGCACTGGAGAACCTTGCATGGTTTGTGCGTGAGGGAGAAAGCATCAAGCTGAATCAGTATTCTCAGGTCAGTGCAAATAATTTCAGCACTGCACTTGAAAATGCAAACAATGCCCTGCAAAAAGGAGCTGCTTCGCTCAGCGAAATTCAGGAATGCACATCTGTTCTCATTCAGGCAAAAAACAGCCTTACTTTCAGTAAGGGCAGTGATTTGCAAAAAGGGAATCTTAACATAACCGCAGGAAAAATCATTGCCGTTGTTGTTTTTGGCTCATTGATTCTTGCAGGAGAAATTTATGTCCACAAAATGCATAAGCCGAAAAAGAAGCACACTGCTTCAAACGGCTGAGCGTTAATTTATACGAAGGAGATTTTTTATTATGGAAGTAATGGAAAAAATTTCGATTGAACGTGCCGAAACTGCCGAATCCGTTGGCGTTTCATCAAAAGAAGTTCAGGCGTTCATCGACCATTGTATGGAAGAAAACAAGGAGCTTCATTCCGTAATGGTTATCCGTCACGGAAAAGTTGCTTGCGAGGCTTACAGAGACCCTTACGGTCCCGAACATAAGCACATGATGTATTCAGTCAGCAAAAGTTTCACCTCAACGGCAATCGGATTTGCGATTGATGAGGGTCTCATCGCACTTGACACAAAGCTTGTTGATGTTTTCCCCGAAGCAAGAGGTGACAAGCCGGATGCATACCTTGAAAAAATGACCGTTGAAGATTTGCTCACCATGAGAAGCGGACTTTCAGTAAGCCCATTCATGGACAAGACCAAAGACAGATGGTTCAAGGACATCCTTGCAAGTGAATGGATTTCAGAACCGGGTACCGAGTTTTTGTATATCAGTGAGAATATGTATCTTCTTTGTTGCATCATCCACAAGGTAACCGGCATGAGTGTTATGGATTACCTCACTCCAAGACTTTTTGAGCCGCTCGGAATTGAAAATGCATATTGGGAAACTTGCCCGAGAGGAATTGAAGCAGGCGGTTGGGGCATGATGCTCAGCACCGAGGATCTTGCAAAATTCACCCTTTGCTATCAGCAGGGCGGAAAATTCAACGGTAAACAGGTTATTCCCGAATGGTATACCAAACAGGCAACCGTTTTCCATTCCGATAACAGCGTTGCGAATCAGGATCTCGACAGCGTAAAGGGCTATGGCTATTGCTTCTGGAGAAACGGTGGTTATGAAAACTCCTATCGTGCAGACGGTATGTTCAGTCAGTTCGGCATAGTGTTTGAGGATCTTGATGCCTGCTTCATCTCAACAGGTGGTGAAATCAATGAACAAGGTATGCGTGACATGGTTTGGGCGCACTTTCCAAAAGCATTCATTGATGACGATGCAAACGCTGAAACAACCGAAATTGCAATTCCGGCTTATGACAAGCTCCCTGCAAAACCTCATTCATTCCTTGAAAAGAAAATTGCAAACAGAACCATCAAGTTCATGAAGCCTCTCACTCTTAATGCAATTGGATTCCCCGTAAGTGTTCTTACGCTTCCGGCAGTGTTCATGGAAAGAGATAAGGCCGGCAACATCAGCAATGTTACATTCAAATTTATGGAAAATGAGCTCATCTTCACATGGACCGAGGGCGACGAGGTCAACTCAATTTATGTTGGTATGGACGGCGAGTACCGCTGGGATGACATTGTTCTCGGCGAGATTCCTTATCATACCTGCGCAATCGGCGCATGGAACACTGAAAATGAGCTTGAAATTCGCATTCGTGCAATTGAGACTGTTGCTGAACGTGTGCTCACTTTCAAGTTCAACGGTGACAATGTAACCATGCAGCCTGCATCGCATCCAACAGTTGGAGTTATGGCTGAAACCTTGAAAGATACTGTCAAAGATGTCATCAAGCAGCCGGTGATTCAGTCTGCTGTCAGCGGTATGCTTCCGCACATTGTTCCGCTTGTTGACTTCAAGCATTTCGGAAAAATTAAATAATAATACATAATCGGCGGGTATGGCTGAGCGAAAAGCTGAAAGGCATTTCCCGCCGCTTTAATTAAAGAAAGGATTGGTGCGGTAACGCTGCATCACATGGAATTTGTTATGTTTTTCAAAATTTTGTTTGTTCTTGCCGTGGCACTTGAGTTCGTTTTTGTGCCGCTGTTTCTGAAATTCTCATGGCCGAAAAAGTGCTGGAAATCGTTCGGATATAAAATGATTTGTTCTGCACTGTTTTTTGCTGCAGGTTTGCTCGCAATGAAAATCAGCGGAAATCACACTCAGTATACAACGCTGATTTTGTGGGGCTTGTTCTTCGGCTGGCTTGGCGATATGTTCCTGCATTTGATTACGGACAAAATCGTTGTTTTCGGCTTGGGACTTTTTGCTTTCCTTGGGGGTCACATTTTCTATATCATTGCTTTCCAGAAAGCGATTTACAGAACTTACCCGGATGCAAGCGTTTTCAAATGGTATGAAATTCTTGCAGTGCTTTGCCTTGTTGGCTTGGTGATAGGTTTTGCGCTCATCAAAAAGGTCAAGGTCAAAACCTATATGGCAATTCCGGTTGTGATGTATGCCTTAACAATCAGCACAATGCTTGTCAAAGCGTTCAGATATAGCATCGGTGAGCTTGCATATGGCACAAATGAGCATATGTTCATGGTGTTCCTGACGGTTGCAATCGGAGCAGTTCTGTTTGTGCTTTCAGACGGCAGCCTTGGAATTTTGCTTTTTGCAGGTCAGGAAAGGAACAGACCGCTGAAGATTTTCAACATCGGCACATATTTCGCCGCTCAGATTCTTCTTGCATCAAGCATTTTCTTTGTTCAGTCTCCTGCAATTCTTTTTGGCACATAAGAAAAAAGCAAAAAAGCGAATAAAATTCGGCTCATCGGTAAAAATATTTTAAAAAAGGCTTGACTTTTGCCGATGAGCTGTATATAATATATCTCGTTCGTAAGAAACATTGCGGAATTGTGTAAGGGTAGCACAGCAGACTCTGACTCTGTTTGTCTGGGTTCGAATCCTAGTTCCGCAGCCAAAGCCCTGAGAATGCAAATTCTCAGGGCTTACTTTCTTACTTCACAACTGTTACTTTTCATCCTTCATGCTTCACTGAATAAGTCAGCACCCACGACTCCGAAAAGCCGTGGGTGCTTTATTTTAGCTGCCATGGGTGTGTAAGGCAGTTAAAACCGGTTTATTAGTGAACTCTTATGAGTATTTCATTGTGGGAGAAGTTTTTTGAGTCAAATCGGTATACTTACCGTCACTGCCCGCAAATGTAAAGTGAG
>JAMPAE010000170.1 GCA_023667385.1 Ruminococcus sp. | reverse complement strand
GTAAAAATGCTCATGGGAAAGGATGTTCGTCGGGTACTGATGAATCATTTCGATCAAATTGCGTTCCTTATTCCACAGTTGGCAGGAATGAAAAACTTTAACCAGCACAATTTTCATCACATCTATGATGTGTTTGAACACACGGCTGCCGTAATCGAAAGTATTCCGCCAAAGCCGCATCTCAGGCTTGCGGCGCTTTTTCATGACTGTGGAAAGCCCGATTGTTTTTCTCTTGATGAAAACGGAGTCGGTCACTTTTATTCTCATGCATCAATCAGCGCAAACAAAGCACGTGAAGCGCTCGCTTCACTTAAACTTGATACTTTCACAAAAGACAGGGTGGAGAAGCTCGTCAGAATACACGATTCTCCGATTGAGGTGAACGAGATTACTGTTAAAAAGAAGCTCAACCGCCTCGGCGAGGATTTGTTCAGGGATTTGATTGCCCTCAAGCGTGCTGACAATTTCGGTCAGGCAACTGCTTTTCGCTATAGACAAAAGCAGTTTGATGAGCTTGAACGCCTGATTGACAAAGTGAAAGCCGAAAACCAGTGCTTCACCGTCAAAAGCCTTGCTCTGAACGGAAATGACATCATGAACCTCGGTTACAGCGGAAGACAAATCGGCAAGGCGCTGAATACGCTTGTTGATGCTGTGGTTGAGGAAAAGGTCAGCAACAACAAAGACGGATTAATAGAATATATAAAAAACAACCCGATTGAGTGATTCAATCGGGTTTCCGGTTATGTTTGCGTTACAGCGTATGATAATATAAAACGATGTCCTCAAATTCACCGTTTTTGAGCATGAAACCTTTCGGCACAGTTCCGATTTCAACAAAGCCAAGCTTTTCATAAAGCCTGCGAGCCGCTTTGTTAGTTTTGACAACGGCGTTGAATTGCAATATACCAAAGCCGAGTTCTTTTGCTTTTTCAAGGCAGTGTAAAACAAGCTTCTCACCAATGCCGTTACCTCTGGCTTTTGATGATACCGCAAAGCTGGCATTTGAAATGTGACCGCATCTTCCGATGTTGTTAGGGTGCAAAATATAAAGCCCCAGAATCTCGCCTGAATCCTCATCAACCGCAACACCGGTGAATGACTGCAAAGCGAAAAACTCAGCGCCCGTGTCATCATCCGCACATAAAAAATCAAGTTGTGGGAATGCCAAACCTGCCTGCACAACCTCATTCCAAATTTCAACCATGCTTTTTATGTCATTGCTGCAAAATTCACGAATCGAAACTTTCATTATTAATCAATCCTTTCCAAAAGGAATATTACCATATTTGTAAAAAATTTACAATATTATCATTGCTTTTTATTGCCTGATAATGTATCCTCTATGTATGCCGCAGATGAAGGGCTCATCTTGGTTAAAAATGAAAATACGGAGAGGTATATTATGTCAAAAGAAAACAAAGAGAAAACGCCGAAGAAAAAAAGTAAAAAAGTGCTTGCTGTTTTGCTGGTGATTGTTGCGGTAATTGCCGTTGTTGCAATTCCGCAAAGAATTTCAAAAACTGTCACAAGCAGCTTATCAATCTCAAGCCTTACAAAAAACGAGCCGTTATATGCCGCTCACAGAGGTTTGTCAGCACTTCATCCACAAAACACTGTGCCTGCATTTGAAGCCGCTGTTGAAGCAGGCTTTTATGCCTTTGAATGTGACGTGCACACAACATCGGACGGTGAGTGGGTAGTCATTCATAATGACACAGTTGATGCCATGACTGACGGAGAAGGTGAGGTTGAATCATTCTCGCTTGAGGAAATCAGAAAGCTTAAAATTGACAGCGGAAACGGCATCGAAAATTACACTGATTTGAAAGTACCAACCCTTGAAGAAACACTTTCTGTTTGTGACGGCAATGACATTGTGCCAATCATCGAGCTGAAAAAATGTGACGTAAAGTACTTTCCAAGCTTTCTTGAAGCACTTGAAAAGCACGATCTGCTCAAAAAGGTAGTCATTATTTCATTCACTTTTGATTACCTGACCGAGCTGCAAAAGCTTAATCCGGATCTCAAAATGATGTATCTTATAAAAACGCCGACAAAGGAAACAGTTGATATGTGCGTTGAACACGGCAACATGGGCATTGATTTTTACGGCACAAACTTGATTGCCTGCACGGGCGCAATCAAATACGCAAAGGAAAAAGGGCTTGAAGTTGGAGCATGGACAATTGACAACACGCTTTCAATGGACGTGCTTAGAATGGCAGGCATCGACTTGATCACAACCAACAGAATCATACCGTAAAACCGGGGCGGCAGTTGCAACAAAAGTGACTGCCGCCTTAGCAAATCAGAAAAAAGCACAAAAGTAAGAAAAAAGTTAGAAAAATCTCAAAAAGGACTTGATTTTTTTCAAAACTTGTTGTATAATCACAAACGTTGACTTCGGGGTGTGGCGAAGTTTGGTATCGCGCTTGGTTCGGGACCAAGAGGCCATGGGTTCAAGTCCCGTCACTCCGACCATATTGAGTGTTCATAACGGATTCGTGTGAACACTCAATTTTTGTATGGTTTGAATAATGGTTCTACATATCGAGCAGGGATAGCCCTGCTCATTTTTGTTTAAGCAGCTATTTGAATTGTTTGTGTGTAGGAGTTAATGCTTTGTTACACTGTAATTCGCTATATTTACATTTATAATAAACATTTCTGAAATCGGTGGCTGCTGACGTCTTTTATTTTGCTTTATGTGTGTAGTTGATATGGAGAAATGTTACTATAATAAAATCCATGCGATTTTTATTCCTTGACTCCATTTGGATAAATGAATATAATCATTTATAGTAATATATCAATTATAAACGGATAGGGCGGTGAAATCATGTATAATCCAAGGCTTGACACCTTTTTGCGTGTGGCGGATGCCGGCAGCTTCAATAAAGCAGCGGAAGAAATGTATATAACACCTACTGCTGTCATTAAGCAAATTAACTTACTGGAATCCGAATTGGAAGTTCGGCTTTTTGAACGAACTTACCGTGGCTTGACTTTGACTAAAGCGGGAAAGTCTCTTTATCAGGACACAAAGTATATTATTCAGTATTGCCATGACTCGGTGATAAGGGCTAAAAATTCCATGCAGGAGGATACCAATATTATCCGTATCGGCACTTCTCCGATGACTCCCGCTCAGCTTTTGATGCAGCTTTGGCCTAAGATTCAAAAACGTTGTCCTGATATTAAATTTCAGATTGTACCGTTTGAAAATACACCGGAAAATGCAAGAGAGATACTTGGCAATTTAGGCAAGCATATTGATGTAATTGCCGGTATTTTTGACGAAACCATGCTGCAATTGAGAAAGTGTGAGGGACTGGAATTGTCCCGTGAGCCATTTTGTTGTGCGGTTTCCACACAACATCGCCTTGCCGCAAAGGATAAATTAAAAATTTCAGATTTATATGGAGAAAATCTTTTGATGATGCACAGGGATTGGAGTCACTATGTGGATGAACTGCGAGATGAATTGTGGAAGAATCATCCCAATATCAACATTGTTGACTTTGATTTTTACAATATGGATACATTTAATCGCTGTGAAAATTCAAATGATGTGCTGCTTGCCATTTCAAGTTGGGCAATGGTTCACCCTCTTTTGAAAGTAATTCCCGTTGAATGGGATTACAGTATTCCATATGGGTTGCTTCATTCACCAACACCATCTGAGACCGTTAAAAAGTTTTTGAAAGCAGCATATGAAGCTGCACATGAATAAAATACAAGAATTAGATATAACCTTTAGGTATAAACTGCTGAACCAATCGAGACTTCTTATGAGGCCTCGATTGGTTTATAATAGATACATATAGAAATATATTTGTTTGTAGAAATTCACCTGATTTGATGCAGTGAACAAGCAAATAAATAGTGAGGTGTTAATTTGTGACATTTTATTTTACGGCAACGGAAAACAGTTTGTATATTGCAAAAGAACTTGATAATGAAATTATCAGTATTCCGCAGGTTTTGCACAAGGATAGTCTGTGCTTTGAAAGTGAAAAAATCGGCATTGTATGCCCTGTTTACGGACATGAGATGCCGAAAATGGTGAAAGAATTTATCCGAAAAGTCACTTTTAAAACTGATTATTTCTATGTAATTCTGACTTACGGTGCATTGCACGGCGGTGCTGCCGAAATTGCGGATAAATATATAAAATCAGTTGGTAAAAAGGCTGACTACATAAAAAGCATAGTTATGGTTGATAATTTTCTGCCCAATTTTGACATGGAAGCACAAT
>JAMPAE010000016.1 GCA_023667385.1 Ruminococcus sp. | reverse complement strand
GAGGAAAGGGAGGGTAAATAATTATGAGCGAAAGAAACCTTCGTAAAACACAGGTAGGTATTGTTTCAAGCGACAAGATGGAAAAAACTTGCGTTGTCACAATCAAGGATAAGGTCAGACATCCGCTTTATAAGAAGATCGTTAACCGTACTGTTAAAGTTAAGGCTCACGATGAAAACAATGAATGCGGAATCGGCGACCGTGTGCTTATCATGGAAACCCGTCCTCTTTCAAAGGATAAGAGATGGCGTGTTGTTAAAATTATTGAGAAAGCCAAATAATTTTGGTGCAGCTTAAAGGAGGCTAAACACAATGATCCAACAGCAAACTTTGCTTAAAGTTGCCGACAACACCGGCGCAAAAGAACTTATGTGCATCCGTGTTCTCGGTGGCACAGGCAGAAGATATGCTAACATTGGTGACGTCATTGTTGCTTCTGTCAAGAAGGCAGCACCGGGTGGCGTCGTAAAAAAAGGTGACGTTGTTAAAGCAGTTGTTGTAAGAACTGCAACAGGCGTTCGCCGTGATGACGGAACATATATCCGCTTTGACGAGAATGCAGCCGTTATCATCAGAGAAGATAAAAACCCCAGAGGTACTCGTATCTTTGGACCCGTAGCAAGAGAGCTTCGTGACAAGGATTATTCAAAGATCCTGTCCCTCGCTCCGGAAGTACTGTAAGGAGGTGTCACGATGAGTAAGGTTCATGTAAAAACAGGCGACCAGGTTGTTGTTATCAACGGCAAGGATCGTGGCGCAAGAGGTAAGGTCCTTCAGGTAAGTCCGTCAGAAGGCAAAGTCATCGTTGAGGGTGTTAACATTGTTTCAAAGCACGTTAAGCCCCGTCAGATGGGTGAACCCGGCGGAATTATCAAGGCTGAAAGCGCACTTTACGCTTCAAAAGTTCAGCTTATCTGCCCGAAATGCGGCAGACCGACAAGAGTTGGTCATGTTGTTGTTGAAGAAAAGGGCAAGAAAAAGAAAATGCGCGTATGCAAAAAAGATGGCTGCGGCGCACAGTTTGAATAATAAGGGAGGAACATGACTATGGCAAGATTAAAAGAAGCCTACGTTAATGAGGTTGCACCTGCATTGATGAAGAAGTTCGGCTATAAGAGCGTTATGCAAATCCCGAAGATTGACAAGGTTGTTGTTAACGTTGCCTGCGGCGAAGCAAGCACCAACTCAAAGGTTCTTGATGCAATTGTTGCAGACCTCAGACAGATCACCGGTCAGCAGCCCGTTCTTTGCAAAGCTAAGAAATCAGTTGCTAACTTCAAGCTTCGTGAAGGCATGGTAATCGGCGCAAAGGTTACACTTCGTGGCGAAAAGATGTATGAATTCATTGACAGATTCTTCAATCTGGCTCTTCCGAGAGTTCGTGACTTCAGAGGCATCAATCCAAATGCTTTCGACGGCAGAGGTAACTATTCAGTCGGTATCAAGGAACAGCTTATTTTCCCGGAAATCGACTATGATAAGATTGACAAGGTTCGTGGTATGGACATCAGCTTCGTTACCACAGCTAAGACAGACGAAGAAGCAAGAGAGCTGCTCACCCTTATGGGCGCACCTTTTGAAAAGTAAGAGGAGGAATAACTTATGGCAAAGACTGCAATGAAAGAAAAACAGAAAAGAACCGCCAAGTATTCCACAAGGCAGTATAACAGATGCAAAATCTGCGGCAGACCTCACGCTTATCTTCGTAAATACGGAGTATGCCGTATCTGCTTCAGAGAACTTGCTCACGCAGGTCAGATTCCGGGCGTGAAAAAAGCAAGTTGGTAAGCAATTGCAATCAATTCAAGGAGGTATAGGAATATGCAAGTAACAGACGCAATCGCTGATATGCTTACAAGAATCCGTAACGCAAGCTCAGCTAAACACGATTCAGTTAAAATTCCTGCATCCAACACGAAGAAGGCAATTGCTCAGATTCTTGTGGATGAAGGATACATCAAAAGCTTTTCTGTTGAAGAAGACGGAAAGCAGGGAATCATGACCGTTGAACTTAAATACGGTCCAAACAAATCACAGGTTATCACAGGTCTCAGAAGAGTTTCAAAGCCCGGTCTGAGAATTTACACAAGCTGCGAAGATATGCCTAAGGTAATGAAAGGTCTTGGTATTGCCATTCTTTCAACATCAAAGGGCATCATGACTGACAAGGACGCACGCAAGGCAAACGTCGGCGGTGAAGTTCTTGCATTCATCTGGTAAGGAGGTGCTGAAATGTCACGTATAGGAAGATTACCGATTACTATTCCGGCCGGAGTAGAAGTTACTGTTGACGGCAGCACTGTAACAGCAAAAGGTGCTAAAGGCACACTTACCAAAACCGTTCACAGCAACCTGACTGTCACAAAGGACGGCGACACAATTACTGTTACCCGCCCGAATGACAACAAAGAAAACAGATCACTTCACGGTCTTACCCGTACTCTTATCGCAAACATGATCGAGGGTGTATCAAAGGGTTATTCAAAGGAACTTGAAATCAACGGTATCGGTTACCGTGCTGAGAAAAAGGGCAAGGATCTCGTTATGAAGATCGGTTTTTCTCACGACGTAATTATGCCTGAGGTTGACGGTATCACAATTGAAGTTCCCGCTCCGAACAAAATCGTGATCAATGGTGCTGACAAGCAAAAAGTTGGTCAGTTTGCAGCAGAAGTTCGTGAAAAACGTCCGCCGGAACCCTATAAGGGCAAGGGCATCAAGTATGTTGACGAACATATCCGCCGCAAAGAAGGTAAAGCCGGTAAGGGTAAATAAGATTGGTAAAGGAGTGAAAATTCAATGGTCAGCAAACAAGACAGCAATAAAGCAAGACTCAAAAGACGCAAAAGAGTACGTGCTAAAATCACCGGTACTGCTCAGCGTCCCCGTCTTAGCGTATACCGTTCACTCAACCACATCTATGCTCAGTTAATTGACGATGTTAATGGTGTAACTCTTGCTTCGGCTGCTACTGTCGAAAAAGAGTTCGAGAACGGTGGAAATGTGGAAGCTGCTAAAAAAGTTGGCGAGCTTCTCGGCAAACGTGCCACTGATAAAGGCATTGAAGAATGTGTCTTTGACAGAGGCGGTTACATTTATCACGGTCGTGTAGAAGCACTTGCAGAAGGTGCTCGTGCTGCCGGCCTGAAGTTCTAAGCAAGGAGGAAATTAATTATGACAAAGATTGATGCATCAGCTTATGAACTTACAGAACGTGTTGTAGCTATCAACCGTGTTTCAAAAACCGTTAAGGGCGGCCGTATCTTTAAATTTGCGGCTCTCGTTGTTGTTGGTGACGGCAACGGCATCATCGGTTTCGGTCTCGGCAAATCCGGCGAAGTTCCGGATGCAATCCGCAAGGGCATTGAGGATGCTAAGAAGAACCTTATGAAGGTTGCTCTCAAGGGCACAACAATCCCTCACGAGATCATTGGTAAGTTCGGCGCAGGCGTTGTTCTTCTCAAGCCTGCTGCACCGGGTACCGGCGTTATTGCCGGCGGTCCTGTTCGTGCCGTTGTTGAAACAGTTGGCATTAAGGACATTCGTACAAAGGCTCTTCGTTCAAACAATCCGTGCAACGTTGTAAGAGCCACCATTGACGGTCTTTCAAAGCTTCGCAATGTTGAAGAAGTTGCTGCAGTTCGTGGCAAGACCGCTAAGGAAATTTTAGGTTAAGGAGGGCGTGAAAAATGGCAGATGTTAAGGTAAAGCTTGTCAGAAGCCTTATCGGCTCAAAAAAAGATCAGATTGCCACCGCCCATGCACTTGGTCTTCGTAAAATCGGCGATGAAAAAGTTCAGCCGAACAATCCACAGACTCAAGGTAAGGTGAAGAAAATCGCTCACCTTATCGAGGTAACCGAAGCTTAAGCAAGGAGGTGCGAAAACAATGAAATTGCACGAACTTTCACCTGCGGCAGGTTCAACAAAAGAACGTAAACGTATTGGACGTGGTGTAGGATCCGGTCAGGGCAAAACTGCCGGTAAAGGTCATAAGGGTCAGAAGGCCCGTGCAGGCAGAGGTATGCGTCCCGGTTTTGAGGGCGGTCAGATGCCTTTGCAAAGACGAATCCCGAAGAGAGGATTTGTCAACATCTTCAGAACTGAGATGGCAATCGTTAACGTTGCTTCGCTTGAAAAAGCTTTCAACGCAGGCGATACAGTAACTATCGAAGCACTTGTTGAGAAAGGCCTTGTTAAAAAGGTTCTTGATGGTGTTAAGGTACTTGGAAACGGAGAGATCACAAAATCGCTTACAGTTCAGGCTAATGCTTTCAGTGAATCTGCAAAGCAGAAAATCGAAGCTGCCGGCGGAAAGATCGAGGTGATCTGATAATGATTAGTACCTTTATAAATGCATGGAAAATCGCAGACCTTCGTAAGAAAATGCTTTTCACTGCACTTATAGTTTTGATATTCAGAATCGGTGCAGCAATTCCTGTTCCTTTCACGGATATCACAACCGGCATCACTCCCGAGGGCAGCGAAACATTTATGAACTACCTGAACATGATGACAGGTGACGCCTTCAACTACGGTACTATTTTTGCAATGTCGGTTACACCGTACATCAACAGTTCAATCATCATTCAGCTTCTTACTGTTGCAATTCCCGCCCTTGAGAAACTTTCAAAGGAAGGCGAAGAAGGCAGAAAGAAGATTGCAACAATCACACGTTACACAACAGTTGCTCTTGCTATTCTTCAAAGTACAGCATACTTCATTTATCTGAGAGCAAAAGGCTTTGTTGTTACAGACGCAGAGGGCAACCTCTTCACCGGTATCTCAGCAGTTCTTCAGGGACTCGTTGTTATCCTTGTTCTGACCGCAGGTTCAAGCTTTGTTATGTGGCTTGGCGAGCAGGTTAACGACAAGGGCATCGGCAACGGTGTTTCAATCATCCTTTTCGCAGGTATCGTTTCTCGTATGCCGACCATGGTATATCAGATGTATAGCTACCTCATGATGGGCGGCGCATATTATGCACTTGTTCCAATCGTAGTTATTTGCCTGCTTGCAATGATTGCTTTCATTGTTTGGATGGACAATGCCGAACGCAGAATCCCGGTTCAATATGCAAAAAGAGTTGTTGGTCGTAAGATGTATGGCGGTCAGAGCACACATATTCCCATCAAGGTTAATATGTCAGGTGTTCTTCCGGTTATCTTCGCTTCATCAATTCTTTCACTGCCGCCAACAATTCAGATGTTCATGAACACAGACACAATGAGTGACAGAACAAAGAGCTTCTTCGGCTTGTTCCAGTCAACACATTGGTTCTATGCTATTATGTATTTCATCCTCATCTTGTTCTTTGCTTACTTCTATGCAAGCATTCAGTACAATCCGGTTGAAATGGCAAACAACATCCGTAAGAACAGCGGCATGATTCCGGGTATTCGTCCGGGTAAACCGACAGCTGATTACATCAAGAAGATTCTCAACAGAATCACACTCATGGGTGCATTGCTCCTCAGTGTTATCGCTCTGTTCCCGAACCTTCTCACGTTGTTCACAACGCTCATTGGTAATCAGATGGCACTTTCACTCGGCGGTACATCACTTATCATCGTTGTCGGCGTTGCACTTGAAACAGTTAAGTCGCTTGAAAGTCAGATGATGATGAGACATTACAAGGGCTTCCTTGATTAATACTTAGGAGTGATATTGATGAAACTGATTTTTCTCGGTGCTCCCGGTGCAGGTAAGGGCACACAGGCTGAAGTGGTTTGCGAAAAGCTTGGCATTCCTGCAATTTCAACGGGCAATATCATCCGTGCAGCTCTTAAAGAGCAGACGGAGATGGGTATTAAAGCAAAGGATTACATTGAAAAAGGTCAGCTTGTTCCTGATGATGTTGTAATCGGCATCATTAAGGAAAGGCTTGCCAAGGACGATTGCAAAAACGGTTTTGTCCTTGACGGTTTCCCAAGAACTGTTCCACAGGCTGAAGCGCTTGACGAAATGGGAATCGAAATCGACAAGGTCATCGACATTGAAGTGCCTGATGAAAAAATCGTTGCAAGAATGTCCGGAAGAAGAGTTTGCGGCGGATGCGGCGCTTCCTATCATATGCTTTATAAGAAGCCTGAAAAGGAAGACGTGTGCAACAACTGCGGCGGTGAGCTTGTTCAACGTAATGATGACAAGCCTGAAACGGTTCTTGAAAGGCTTGAGGTTTATCACACTCAAACAGAACCGCTGAAGGATTTCTATCAGTCAAAAGGCAAGCTTCGCATTGTTGAGGGACAGGAGGAAATTGCTGACACAACAGCACTCACCCTCAAAGCATTGGAGGATTAACATGATTGTGCTTAAAACGGCTCGTGAGCTTTCGCTCATGAAAGAGGCTTGCAGAATCTCTGCCGGAGCACTGAGAGTAGCCGGGGAAGCGGTCAGACCGGGCATTTCAACCTGGGAAATTGACCAAATCGCCTATAAATACATCAAAAGTCAGGGCGCTGAGCCTAACTTCCTGCATTTATATGGGTTCCCCGCTACCGCATGTATTTCCATAAACGATGAGATCATTCATGGCATTCCGAGTAAGAAAAGGATTCTCAAGGAAGGCGACATAGTAAGCATTGACCTTGGGGCAAAAATCAACGGCTATAACGGCGATAATGCTGCCACTTTTGCCTGCGGAAGAATTTCCGAAGAGGCACAGCGGCTGATGGATGCAACCAAAGAAAGCCTTTATGAGGCAATCAAGGCTGCAATTCCCGGCAACAAGATCGGCGATATAGCAAGCACTGTGCAAAACTACTGCGAAGCAAGAGGCTACTCTGTTGTTCGTGAGTACACAGGGCACGGTGTCGGAAAAGAATTACATGAAGATCCCAGTGTGCCGAATTACGGCAAGGCCGGTCGAGGAGTACGTCTGTTACCGGGCATGACTCTCGCCATTGAGCCGATGATAAACCAGGGGACTGCGGCAATCAAGCTGCTGCCTGACGGTTGGACAGTGAAAACAAGAGATGCAAAGCTTTCTGCACATTTTGAACATACCGTTGCAATTACAGCAGACGGTCCGGTGATACTCACAAGAGAATGAGAGGTCACAATGGAGTTTAAAATAGGGCAGGTAGTTATTTCGCAAGCCGGGCGTGATGAAGGATGCTTACTTGCGGTTGCAGGTTTCAAAGAGGGCAAGGTTCTCGTCTGCGACGGGAAAGAACGCCCACTTGAGAGGGCAAAGGCGAAAAACCCACGTCATCTCAAGGCAACATCAACGTTTATTGACGAAAGTTCAATGGCAACCAATCCAAAGTTAAGAAAAACACTCAGAGCGCTGAGGGAACAACGGAGGTAAAAGTTATGTCAAAACAGGATATGATCGAAATTGAAGGTACGGTCGTTGAAGCATTACCGAACGCTACCTTCCAGGTTGAGCTTGACAACGGACACAAAATTTTGGCTCACATTTCGGGAAAGCTCAGAATGAACTACATTCGAATCCTTCCCGGTGACAAGGTTACGGTTGAAATGTCTCCATACGACCTGACCAGAGGCAGAATCACTTGGAGATCAAAATAATAAAATTTTACTATCAGCACAATCTTAAAAATAAGATTGAATTTTTGAAGGAGGTAAATTAAAGATGAAAGTCAGACCTTCTGTAAAGAAAATTTGCGAGAAGTGCAAAGTAATTAAGCGCAAGGGAAAAATCATGGTTATCTGTGAAAATCCCAAACACAAGCAGCGTCAGGGCTAATTTGACGCAAAAAATTTGGAGGTGAACTGACAATGGCTCGTATTTCAGGTGTTGACCTTCCGAGAGATAAGAGAGTCGAAATCGCTCTTACTTACATTTTCGGTATCGGTCGCAAAACTGCAAGCGACATTATCGCTGCAACAGGTGTAGATCCTGACATCAGAGTTAAGGATCTTTCTGAAGACGACGTTTCAAAGCTTCGTGAGTATATTGACCACAACGTTAAGGTTGAGGGTGATCTCAGAAGAGAAACTGCGTTTGACATCAAAAGACTTATTGAAATCGGTTGCTATCGTGGCGTACGTCACAGAAAGAGCTTGCCTGTAAGAGGTCAGCGTTCAAAGACAAACGCACGTACACGCAAGGGACCCAAGAAGACAATAGCAAACAAGAAGAAATAAGTAAAATAAGGAGGATGCTATTATGGCTGCTAAGGTAGGCAAAAAGAATGCTACCATTCGCCGCCGCCGTGAACGTAAAAATATCGAACGCGGTGCGGCCCATATCCAATCCACCTTCAACAACACAATCGTTACCATCACTGATACTCAGGGTAACGCTGTGTCATGGGCAAGTGCCGGTGAAATGGGCTTCAGAGGCTCAAGAAAGTCAACTCCGTTCGCTGCACAAACAGCTGCTGAAACAGCTGCTAAGGCTGCAATGGAGCACGGCATGAAGACTGTTGAAGTATATGTTAAGGGACCGGGTGCAGGTCGTGAAGCTGCAATCAGAGCATTGCAGACAGCAGGTTTGGACGTAACTCTCATCAAGGACGTTACTCCGATTCCTCACAACGGCTGCCGTCCGCCCAAGAGAAGACGTGTATAACGGAGGTACAAACATATGGCAAGATATACAGGTGCGGTATGTAAGATGTGCCGCCGTGAGGGTAAGAAGCTCTTTTTGAAGGGCGACAGATGCTATACCGGCAAGTGCGCATTTGAGCGCCGTTCTTACGCTCCCGGTCAGCATGGACAGAACCGCAGCAAGAATTCCGAATATGGTCTTCAGCTTCGTGCAAAACAGCAGGCAAGACGTTATTACGGAATCCAGGAAGGACAATTCCACAAATATTTTCTTATGGCTGAACGTAAGGCCGGCGTAACAGGTGAAAACCTTCTTCGTATTTGCGAAAGCCGCCTTGACAATGTTGTTTACACTCTCGGCTGGGCATCATCTCGTGCCGAAGCAAGACAGCTTGTAACACACGGTCATTTCCATGTCAACGGCAAGAAAGTTGACATTCCGAGCTATCTGCTTAAAGCAGGCGACGTTGTTGCAATTAAGGCTAAGAGCCGTGACAGCGTAAAAATCAAGGCAGTTCTTGAAGCTAACGGCTCAAGACCCGTTCCTGCTTGGCTCGACCTCAACGCTGAGGCACTTGAAGCAAAGGTTGTTAATCTTCCGGAACGTGAGCAGATCACAACACCGGTTGAGGAACATCTTATCGTAGAGTTCTATTCTAAGTAATAGATGACTGCTGCGTAACACACACCCACAGTAGAATAAGGAGGGTTTGCATGATAGGAATTGAAAAGCCCAGAATTGAAACTGCTGAGTTAGCTGCTGACGGCACCTATGGCAAAATCATTGTTTCGCCATTGGAAAGCGGTTACGGCATAACATTAGGCAACAGCCTGAGAAGAATTCTTCTCTCATCACTTCCCGGTTACGCCATCACAAGCGTTAAGATTGACGGAGTTCTTCATGAATTCTCAACAGTTCCGGGTGTCAAGGAAGATGTCACAGAAATTGTGCTCAACCTTAAAAGAGTAATTCTGAAAATTTACGGCGAGGGACCGAAGACTATCTACATTGATGCAAGCGGCGAAGGCGAAGTCGTTGCCGGTGACATCAAATGTGATGCAGAGGTCGAGATTCTTAACCCCGAAAGTCACATCTGCACTTTGGATAAGGATGCTCACATCAGCATGGAGCTCACTTGCGATAAGGGCAGAGGATATGTTTCGGCTGAACAGAACAAGGCTGCCCTAAAGCCGCCTATCGGTGTTATTGCAATTGATTCAATCTATACACCGGTGTTGAAGGTAAATTACACAGTTGAAAACACACGAGTTCGTCAAACAACCGACCTTGACAAGCTTACGCTTGAAGTTTGGACAGATAAAACGATTTCAGCAACGGAATCTGTTTCTCTCGCTGCCAAGTTTCTCAACGAACATCTCGCTCTCTTCGGCGATCTGTCGGGAGAGGCATATGACACTGAGATAATGGTTGACAAGAGCGAGGATTCAAAAGAAAAAGTCCTTGAGATGACCATTGAGGAACTTGACCTTTCTGTACGTTCGTTCAACTGCTTGAAGCGTGCAGGAATTAACACGGTTGAAGATCTGACAACAAAGACAGAAGAGGACATGATGAAAGTCAGAAACCTCGGCAAAAAGTCACTTGATGAAGTTATCAATAAGCTTCATTCATTTGGCCTGTCTCTCAGAGCAGATGACGAATAAACACGAAATTCCAACAAAAGCAAAAGGAGTGATTTCAAATGGCAGGTACCAGAAAGCTTGGTAGAACCAGCGATCATCGTAAAGCGATGCTCAGAGGCATGGTAACCTATCTCTTAGAGAAAGGCAGCATTGAAACCACCGTTACAAGGGCAAAGGAAGTACGTGCAATGGCTGAGAAAATGATTACTCTCGGCAAGGACGCAACACTTCACAACAAGCGTCAGGCTCTTGCATACATCACAAAAGAGGATGTTGTAAAGAAGCTGTTTGACGAAATTGGTCCTAAGTATAAGGATGTAAACGGCGGCTACTGCCGTATTATCAAAACAGGTCCACGCCGTGGCGATGCAGCAGAAATGTGCATCATTGAGCTTGTTTGATAATACACAAACAAAAAATTTCAGGGGCGAGTAATCGTCCCTGTTTTTTTTGTCGATGAAAAATTGAATTTTTTTATGACATTTACTTGACGATTTGTTGATTATGTTATAAAATGGAAATGCAAACGGGGAATAATTTTTCTCGCCGGCGATTAATTTATGGAGGGAATAGCGATGTTGAGATTCATCTATCGTCTTAACAGAACGATTTTGAGAATTATCAGAAAAATCATTTTCTAATTGATTTCAGGCGGCTGCATGGTGTGGCCGCTTTTTTCATATTTAATCAGTCGGGTGCAGTGATAAAGGCCATGTCATGCAGAAAACAGATGAAGGAGAAAGAGAAATGAAATTTGCATCATCTGATGAAGAAACTTTTTCAGCAAACAAAAAGTTTCTTCCGATTACAAAGAATGAATTTGAAATGCAGATTCTATGCTTGGATTTCATCAGAAAAATAAAAAGTTTTGCAGTTAAAAACAACATAAGAGATATACGTTTCATCCCACAGCTTAAAGGATATGAGATTGAATTATACTATAAAAACAATGCGATGAAAATTTTCATACTTTACAAGAACGGCTTTTTCAGCAAATTAAGAATACGGACGTTTGTTAATGGAAAGCTCATTATTAGTTTTACTTCAAAAAGTAAAAGTGATAATTCGGTGATAGTGGATAAAATTTTTAACAGATGATAAAAAGTCAAAGCTCCCACATTTCTGTGGGAGCTTATTTATTGATTTAGAAAACTTTAAGTGCAATACTAAAAAAATCAGTAATTTTCTGCCTTGATTTTGAAATACGCCTTTGGGTGAGCGCAGACCGGGCATATTTCCGGCGCAGCCTTGCCAATGTGAATGTGGCCGCAGTTTGCACAAATCCAAATTGCATCGCCGTCCTTTGAAAAGACGCAGCCATCTTTGATGTTTTGAGCCAGCTTGCGAAACCGTTCCTCGTGCTCTTTTTCAATGTCAGCAACCTTTTCAAACAAAACGGCAATGTTGTCAAAGCCCTCTTCACGGGCATCTTTGGCAAAGATTTTGTACATATCCGTCCACTCGTAGTTCTCACCTGCGGCAGCGTCGTCAAGGTTTTCCTCAGTTTTCTTTGCGCCGCCGGAAAGGATACGCCACCAAATTTTTGCGTGTTCTTTTTCGTTGTTTGCAGTTTCCTCAAAAATTTCTGCAATCTGAACATAGCCGTCCTCTCTCGCTTTGCTTGCGTAATAGGTATATTTGTTGCGTGCCTGACTTTCACCGGCAAAAGCTGCCATGAGGTTTGCTTCTGTTTTTGACCCTTTAAGTTCCATGCTGGTACCTCCTGATTATTTTATTAATTAATATTATCATTGGACATAAGAAAGACTTTTAACGGCAAAAATCAAAAAAATTCAATTTATGTTAGCTTTTTATGGAAATGATTTCAATTTTATGGTATAATAATCAAATCTATAAATGAATAATAATTATTATCGGATTTTGTGCTCAAAAGGAGGCAAAAATTTGAATATTAATATTGATGGACTTAATATAAATTACATCTGCGAAGGTGAAGGCGAGCTTGTGCTTCTGCTTCACGGTTGGGGCTCAAATATCACACTTTTTCAGGCTGCGATCAATCTGCTGAAGCAAAATTACAAGGTGATTGCAATGGATATGCCCGGCTTCGGTGAAAGCGATGAACCGAGTGAGCCGTGGGATGTTGACAGATATGTTGACTTTGTGCTTGAATTTTTGAAAGGCTATCAGTTTGACAAAATCACACTTCTCGGCCATTCATTCGGCGGCAGGGTAATCATCAAGCTTTGCTCACGTGATTTGCCGTTTGAGGTTGAAAAAGTCATTTTGGTTGACAGCGCAGGGGTAAAGCCGGAAAAAACAACCTCGCAGAAAATCAAGCAGACCACATATAAAATGACGAAAAAGATTTTTGCTTCGGCGGCGGTGCAGAAAATGTTCCCGGATGCGCTTGAAAATCTCAGACGCAGGAACGGCTCAGCCGATTATAACGCAGCTTCACCAATCATGCGGCAGACGCTGGTCAAGGTTGTCAACGAGGATTTGTGCGATCTCATGCCGAATGTGAAATGCCCGACGCTGCTCATTTGGGGCAAAAACGATGATGCAACTCCACTTTCTGACGGTCAGCTCATGGAAAAACTGATGCCCGAAGCAGCACTTGTTGTTTTCGATAACGCAGGTCATTATTCATTCCTTGAGCAGCAGGTGTTGTTCAGCCGTGTTTTGGCCTCATTCATGAACATTCCATATTAATTTGAAACGGAGAAAGAATCATGCTTAACGGTTTATTTATTTGCGCAACGGTTGCTTTTGCTGCCTGCTTTGCGCTTTCGATAATTGATTCGATGCACTTTTTTCAGCTTAATTCATATCGCTTTGATACCCACACAAAATGGATGAAAGAGAACTTTTCAAAATATCTTTCTCACATGATGCTTGCAGTGCTGATGCTCATTGTTGCCTTGCTTTCAATGAGAGTTGAAATCAAAGCGGTGCTGTTCATTGTTCTTTTTGCAATCGGCTGCCTTGTTGAAAAGCCGAAAAAAGCAAAGAAGCCATTGGTTTATACCGCAAGGGTCAAGCGTATGCTTGTCACAACAACCATCATTGTTTTTGCGGCGGCGCTTGTGTCAAATCTCCTGTGCTTCCGTGATAACAGGCAGAGCATCATTCTGACAGTTTATGCTTGTTTATATTTAGCTTCGCCTGCAATGGTACTGCTTGCAAACTTAATCAACAAGCCGATCGAGCTTTCAATTAACCGTGGCTATACCAATGATGCAAAGCGCATCCTTGCTCAGTGTCCGGATTTGACAATCATCGGCGTAACGGGAAGCTACGGCAAAACCAGTGTTAAATATTATCTGAATACCTTGCTCCGTGCAAAATATAACGTGCTGATGACACCTGAAAGCTATAACACGCCGATGGGCGTTGTTAAAACGATCCGAGGCTCACTCAAAGCAACTGATGAAATTTTCATTTGCGAAATGGGCGCAAAGTGGGTTGGTGACATCAAGGAGCTTTGTGACATTGTTCATCCGCAGCACGGAATCATCACATCAATCGGACCTCAGCACCTTGAATCATTCAAAACGCTTGATGCTGTTAAAAACACAAAATTTGAGCTTGCAGATTCGTTGCCTGACGGCGGAATGCTGTTCCTCAACGGTGACGATGAAAACATCAAAGATCACGGCACAAACCGCCCGGCGTTTACTTACAGCATCGGCGGAGACGCAGATTACACTGCGTTTGATGTTGCCGTATCTGACAGGGGAACAACCTTCAGCGTGAAAGCGCCGAACGGCGAAACTGAAAAATATACAACAAGGCTCATCGGCAGGCACAATGTGCTCAACATTGTTGGCGCAATTGCTGTCAGCCATCAACTCGGCATTTCTCTTGCAGAGCTTAAAGGTCAGGTCAGAAAGCTTGAGGGAGTACCTCACAGGCTTGAGCTTTCAGAGAAAAACGGCGTCACGATCATCGACGATGCCTATAACTCAAACCCAAGCGGAACAAAAGCAGCCCTTGAAGCACTGTCGCTGTTTGATGGCTACAAAATCCTCGTAACGCCGGGAATGGTTGAGCTTGGTGAAAAGCAGGATGAGCTTAACCGTGAATTTGGCAGAAATGCGGCAAGCGTCTGTGACTATGTTGTGCTTGTTGGTCAGAAACAGGCAGTACCGATTAAGGCAGGCTTGCTCGATGAAAAATATGACGAAAACAAAATCTTTGTTGCAAACACAATCAATGAAGCGCTGGCTCACGTTTATGCGCTTCACAGTGCAGGCAGGAAGAAAATCATTTTGCTTGAAAATGACCTTCCGGATAACTATTAATGGAAGTTCTAATCTAAAGTTTTAAGGTGCAATTGGCAAACTTTGGATTAATCAGAACTTCCTTGACAAGAAAGGATAGATTAATCATGAAAATCAAGGTCGGAGTTATGTTCGGCGGCAAAAGCGTTGAGCATGAAATTTCAATCATTTCGGCAATTCAGGCAATCGGCTATCTTAATAAAGAAAAATATGACGTTATACCGATTTACATAACCAAGGGCAATGAGTTTTATGTTGGCGAGGACATCGGCAACATCGAAGCTTACAGCGCCGGCATCAAATCGCTGCTCAACCGCAGTCAGCGTGTGTTGCTTGTTAATGATGAAAATAAGGTTAAGCTCATCAGATACCCATTCAAAAAATTCGGCAATAATGTTGTTGACTATATTGATGTTGCGTTTCCTGTGGTTCACGGAACAAACGTTGAGGACGGCACTCTCCAGGGGTATCTCAAAATGCTTAACATTCCTTATGTTGGCTGTGACGTTGTTTCGTCTGCTGTCGGCATGGATAAATACGTGATGAAAACCGTGCTCAAGGATAACGGCATACCTGTTCTTGACTGCAAATGCTATACAAACAAGGACTATGATGCCGACAATGAAAAGGTTGCAACTGAAATTGAAGCTGAAATCGGCTATCCTGTCATTGTGAAGCCTGTTAACCTTGGCTCATCAATCGGCATTTCAAAGGCAGACAGCAGAGAAAAGCTGCTTGATTCGCTTGACACTGCTTTCAGCTATGCAGGTAAGGTGCTTGTTGAAAAAGCTGTGCAGAACCTTAAAGAAATCAACTGCTCAGTTCTCGGCGATTATGAAAGTGCGAAAGCCTCTGAATGTGAAGAACCAATCGGAAACGGGGAAATCCTCGATTTCAAGGATAAATACATTGGTGACGGCTCTGCCAAAGGTGCAAAAGGCGGAGTTAAGGGCGGCAGCAAAGGCGGCGAAAAATCAGGCAGTCAGGGCATGGCAACGCTCAAAAGAAAGATTCCGGCCGACATTACCGCCGAGCAAAAGGCTTTGGTTCAACAAATGGCAGTCAAGGCATTCAAGTGCCTGGGCTGCAACGGTGTTTCAAGGCTTGACTTCATGATGGATTCAAAAAGCGGCGAAATTTGGCTTAACGAAATCAACACAATTCCCGGCTCGCTTTCATTCTATCTTTGGGAGCCTGTCGGCGTACCATACAGTGAACTGCTTGACAAAATGATTTCACTTTCGCTCAAGCGTGAGCGTGAGGGTGAAAACATCACCTATGCATTTGATTCAAACGTGCTTCAGGGTGCAAAAATCGGCGGCGGAGCAAAAGGCGCAAAGGGAAGTAAAATGTAAAAATAAAGAGCCTGTTCATTTGACAGGCTCTTTTTGAATTAATAGGCAAGATTGTGAATTGGAATGTTTGCGTTTTTTTGTTTGATGCCGCAGGGAAAACTGATGTGATTTGCGGCATATCAGTTAACTTTAACATAAACCATTTTGCTATTCTGAATTACCGTTGTGATTTTGTGATCTTCCAGCAGTGCATTCAGATAGCCTTTAACGGAGATGGTGACTTTGGCATATTTATCAAGGTTCAGCCCAAGCTGCATATCTTTGTCTGCCTGCACGATGATTTCCTCAACGCTTTTTCCGTTGCAGATGCTGAAAATGTAATCTTTGATTTCAGTCAGGCGCTGAATGTTGAATTGTGCAACCTCACTGATGCTCTCACTCGGCGTTACATGAGCCGGAACAAACCATTTG
>JAMPAE010000169.1 GCA_023667385.1 Ruminococcus sp. | reverse complement strand
CTTCAAAAACAATGTGCCCGGCATTTACGGAAAGCTTGTGTCCTCCCCTGCCGGGATTTGCTGAACAAGCCTGAGCATTAATCATTGCTTCGAGAACACATTTTGGCTTTGGAAATGTTGTGGCAGCATTATCAAGATATATCATATACGACCACCGTATCGTTCGATACCGAGATTCGGGATGTTGTTTGCTAAAATAAGGTCATAGGCGGCAGCCGGGTTACTGTCAACAAAAACAGCATAGTTGCAGCCTTCTTTGTGGTTGGGGTTCGGATTTTTACGCAGACGCACTCTGAATCCGTTTCTTCTCAGCAGTGAAGCTGCTTTCTCGCCATAGGTTTGGTTTGCAAATTTTATATACGTCATTGTAGTTCACCTCGATTTTAAAAATACTTTTATAAACAGATATAACAAGTATACGTTCTCGGTTCAATATATGTTTAAAAGCAAACGAAAGTGAAACTGCAGTCAACACTTGAAGTCGCAAAATTTTTGTTGTATAATTGATATAATCCTATTAATTTATCAAGGCGGTGACCTTAAATGTCAAAAATTTTGATTGCCGATGACGAGCAAAAAATAAGAAAGCTTGTTTGCAGTTTCTTGAAAAACTCAGGATATGAAACTGTTGAAGCTGACAATGGCGATGATGCTTTTGAGCTGTTCAACAGCAATAAAAACGAAATTTCACTTCTTATACTTGACATAATGATGCCCGGTCTCAATGGCTGGGAGGTTTGCAGAAAAGTCAGGGAAAGCTCTAACGTACCTGTTATCATGCTCACGGCAAGAAGTGAGGAATTTGATGAACTTATGGGATATGAGGCCGGAGCTGATGATTATGTTACAAAACCGTTCAGTCCTTCTGTGCTGGTTAAAAGAGTTGAAGCACTTTTGAGAAGATCTGCTCCCAATGCAAACAAATTCTCACAAAAGCCGGGCAATTCACTTGTCATAAACCACGAGGCACATGAGGTTAAGCTTGACGGCGTTACAATTGATCTTACGCTCAAGGAATATGATATTATTAAAAAGTTGGCAGAAGCGCCGGGACGTGTTTTCAGCAGAGAACAACTTCTTGACAGCATTTGGGGCTATGATTATGTTGGTGACATCAGAACAGTTGACTCCCATGTTGCAAGACTAAGAACAAAACTTGGCGAATGGGGCAACAAAAACCTGAAAACTGTTTACGGCGTCGGATATAAAATTGAGGGTATCGAATGAGCAAGGGTAACTCAAAAATCAAAAAGAAGCTAAGCAGTATCAGAAGTCAATATATCATTTCGATTGTCTGTTTCGCTGTTTTTTTGGCAATTGTGACTGTTGTTCAGTTCTTTACTTTTGACAATATTTATACATACACTGCAAAGCGTGCAATGGCAAAAGCGGCAGATGAAATCCATCAGATTGATTATGAAGATACATCATTCATGAGGTCGATTTCCGATTGTGAGGCTGCTTATAACATATATGTTGAGATATATAAACCCAGAGATGTGCTTGTCTACACAACCGCCACGAACGATTGGATATATTCCGAAAGCAGCTCTGAAAGTGAAATGAAGCCGAGAATCATGAAGGTGCTTGACCACAGAGATATTGATGACTTTGCGTTTTATGAAATACGGCAGGAATATTTTGCTTCGGCCAAGTATTTAGTATACAGCAAAACAGACATTGCAAAAGATTCAACCATTGTGATTTATTATTCGATTGAACTTGTTAATGCCAATGCAAGAGCAGGCAGTTGGACACTGTTTGCAATTTGCGTTCTTTTGCTTTTGATTGTTATTGCAATGACGCTTGTCTATACCTTCACGTTTGTTGTTCCGATTGACAAAATCAACAGCGTCACAAAAAAAATTACACGCATGGAATTTGATGAATCATGCCCACCGTTCAAAATTCGTGAACTTGACGACTTGAGCAGCAGTGTTAACATTCTTTCTGCCTCACTTGACCTGACGATGAAAGACCTTAAAAGCAAAACGAGGCGACTTGAACAAGACATTGAAAAAGAACGAACACTTGAAGAAACACGAAAGCAATTCATTGCAAGTGCATCACATGAACTGAAAACGCCGATTTCAATCATTCAGGGCTATGCCGAGGGTCTGAAATTCGGAATCACCGATGACTCACCGGAGGAATACTGCGACATAATCATTGAAGAATCACAGAAAATGAACAACCTCGTTATGCGAATGCTGGAGGTTACCCGCTATGATTACGGCGGAATCAAGCTGCACTGCGAGCCGTTCCCGATTGCTCAGACGCTTAAAGATTTTTCTGCATCACGGGAAAAATTCATGCATGAGTTTGGCATTGCTTATATTATTGATATTGACCCGACATTTTACGGCTATGGTGACAAGCAATCGCTTGAAGATGTTTTTGCAAACTATCTTTCTAATGCGGTGAGCCACTGCGAATTTGAAAAAGAGATTCGAGTCACCTGCAAATTAGTTGACGGAAATTACAGAGTCAGCGTTTTCAACACGGGCAAAAACATTGCTGATGAGGATATTGATAATATCTGGCAGAGCTTTTACCGTGCTGATAAATCACGCTCAAGAGCTGAGGGCAGATTCGGGCTCGGACTTTCAATTGTTGTTTCGGCGCAGGAAAAGCACGGCATGAAATACGGCGTTGTTAACCATGATAACGGCGTTGAATTTTGGTTCGACATTGCACGATACATCATACCAACGCAAAGTGAAAACTCATAAAAGCAGATAAAAATACCGCTATCCAAACTTAAAGGATAGCGGTTATTTTATTTGAATCGGAACATTTTGTGAAACTTTTTTTGAAATCTATAGATATATAGCTTTGCGACATTAGTAAAGCAGAAATCTAAAAGGATGAAAATGAAGTTGGCCATCAGGAGAATTATGGGCACTGCGTATTTTGCGAAAAACGAGTTTTTGTTTGTAATACCCATAAATTCATCAAACGGTACGCCGAGAACTTTTGTGCAAAGGAAAAAAGCTGCAATTGCAGAAACGTTGAAAACGAGGAATTTGAGGATATACTCAGCAAATTTCGGAAGCTTACTTTCAAGGATAGCCTTGATAATCGGATAATAACCGAAAATCACAACATACATCACAACTGATTCTTTATTCGGGATAATGAGCATACTGATCAACGATGTTGCCACATATACACCGAACGCCCAGGCCTTGTTAAGCTCAATGACGCACAAAAGCACAACAGCGCTTGCCATTGCGGGAATAGCCAACGAAAATGTATCGAACACGGACGGAATCATAATCACAACAGAAAGAGCAACCATCATTCCGCCAAGGGCGGTTTTTGCCGCCTGACTTTTATCTGACATAATTCACCTCATCAACAGCACGGAATCAAATCTCCGCCCATACATTCGCAGCATGAATCAGCACAGCACAATCCACAGCAAATTTTCATGCAGTCTTCGTCGCTGCTGCCCCTTGAGGTTCTGAATCCGCCGCTTCGCTGGTTAGAGAGGTTTTCATATATGTTGCGATATTCTGCATTGGTCGGATCCATTCGACAGGCGGTTGCAAAATAGTCATATGCCTGATCAAGCCAGCCACGATTATAGTTAATTCTGCCTTTGAGATAATACCACTGAGCGTCACGTGAACTGATTTCCATGTTTTCAAGCAAAATTTCAGCGTCATCAAGTCTGCTCATTTCAATCAGATTGCGGACATAGGAATAGTCATTGACTGACGAACGAGAATAATTGCTGTAGCCGCTCTGATAATCACGGTATCGCTGATTGGAATATGCGCTTCCGGCAGGCTGCTGATATGACGAGTAATTACCCGTGGAATTTCCACTGACGATTGAGTCATAAGCTTCGTTGATTTCCTGCATTTTTTCGTTTGCAACTTCTTGAAGCGGACTGCCTGCGTAATTATCAGGGTGATATTTTTTCGCAAGGGAGCGATAAGCAGTTTTTATCTGCTCAGGTGAAGCTGAACGATCAACTCCGAGAACTTCATAAGGATCTCTCATTATTTGTTGTTCCTTTCAAAACTTTATTCATAGAACCACTCATTCCGTCAAAAAGAATGTTTTCGATAATCGGAAAAAGCACTGTCAGGTTTAGTTTATTATATGCTTCAATTGCAGAAGCCAGGCTGACATTAAGCGTGGCTTCAATTTCGCTTTTGATTTTTTCATCAATATCGCCTTTTGCTTTGAGCTGATATTTATTCACGAAAACGTTGAACGAGGATTGCTTTATGTCTTTTTCAATGTCATCTGCGGCGTC